>CALGNY010000213.1 GCA_937958375.1 uncultured Bacillaceae bacterium | reverse complement strand
CCATATCAGGAATTTATGCGCCCTTCACGGAAATTTATGTACCCGCCGCGAGAATTAATGCGCCCACTAGTAGAATATATGGTCCCTCAGATGAAATAAAACAAAAATCACCACGAAGTGTAGTGATTTTTGTTTCCTTATTGATGAATTAACTGATAGACGGCACCTTGTAGGTTGGCATCGTTGTCGTTCTCGGCCAATCGAATGTCCAAGTTTCGTTTGAAGGAAGGCATGATCCGACGATCGACGCTGCTCTTTAGCTTATCCAATAAATAGTCGCCTTGTGCGGAAACTCCGCCTCCAATGACAATTAATGGTGGGTTAAAGATATGTACTAAAGATTTAATCCCTAAAGCTACATCATCCACCCAGCTGTCGATGATCGATTCAGCCGTTTGGTCTCCATCTCTTGCCACATCGAATAACGTTGGGAGGGAGATATTTTTGCCCATGCCTTCTTGAGCTCGTTCACTCAAAGCCTTGCTGGAAGCGTATTGTTCATAGCATCCTGCATCTCCACAAAGACATGGATTCCCGCCTGGATATAGCGTCATATGACCGAATTCTCCCGCGGAATAAGCAGCCCCCGTAAATACTTGTCCATCAATTATAATTGATCCACCGATTCCTGTTCCGAGTGTCATGCACAGGAACTGATCAACATCCTGCGCGGCACCACGCCAATATTCACCAAGTGCAGCACAATTGACGTCGTTATCGACCGCGACAGGTAACTTGAATTCTGTTTCCAAATCTTGTTTGATATTCAATCCCGTATAACCAGGAAGAGAGTCTGTCGCGTAGATGACTTTTCCCTCGGCGTTATTGATTTGCCCAGCTGTGCTGACCGCTATTCCTTCCAGGTCATGATCAACTAACAATTCTTTGGTAAGTTCCTTCACTTGACCGAGGACGGCTTGACCACCTTCACTAGCCATTGTCGGGATATTTGATTTAAAGAGAATATCCCCTTGTTCATTCAGGACACCATATTTGATGCTTGTCCCGCCAATATCAAACGCACCTACAACCACTAGTTTTCCTCCTTCAAGAAGTTACTCACCTATTAATTTAATAGATCGACAAGGAAAGTCGAAAGTTCAGGAACGAAGATGAGCAGCAACATGACAATCACAATTGGAATCAAGAATGGAAGAATTCCCCGATACATCGTTCCTACCGGGATATTCCCGACCCTGGAAACGACGAACAAGGCCATTCCCATCGGTGGTGTCAAAATACCAATCATCAAGTTCAAGATAACAAACGCCCCAAAGAAAATTGGGTCGATTCCAACACTTGTAACGACTGGAATCAGAACAGGTACGACAAGTACCAATAATGCCAATGCTTCAATGAACGTTCCTAAAATAATCAATAGTAAACTGATTAATAGCAACAGTAAAATCGGATTCTCAGTAATCCCTAAGAATGCATCCGCGACCTTGATTGCGACTCGTTCTCTGGCGATAAACTGTCCGAAGAATTCGATTGCCGCAAGCATCAACACAACGACACCCGTCAATTTCATGGCTTCCACAAAGTTTTCATAAACTTTTTTGAACGTCAATTCTTTGTATACCAAAAAGCCAAGAACCAATGCATAGACTGTACTGACCACAGCCGCTTCAGTCGGTGTAAAGAAACCTGAAAATATCCCGACGATGATGATGATCGGTGTCAATAATGCCCAAAATGCTTCCTTAAATGTTTTCCAGATCGTCTTCATATTGGCTCGTTCAAGGACTTTATAGCCCCGCTTTTTCGCCATGAAAAATACAGTCACAAACAAGGAAAGTGCGACTAGAATCCCTGGTACCAAACCGGCGATGAACATCGATGCCACTGAAACGTTGGCGATCGCCGCATAGATAATCATGTTCAAGCTCGGCGGGATAATCCCACTCAAAATCGCCGTTGCGGCAGTCAACCCACCGTTAAAGTCATCATGGTAGCCTGCTTTACGCATCGTACGAATTTCGAGTTGTCCTAATCCCCCGGCATCAGCCAATGAGGAACCAGACATCCCTGAAAACATGAGACTTGCCGTAATGTTGACGTGACCGACACCTCCAGGTACGTGCCCGACCAACGACATCGCAAAGTTAAAGATCCGGTCGGTAATCCCCGAGGAGTTCATCAGCGTTCCTGTCAAAATAAAGAATGGAATCGCCAGCAGGGTAAAGTTATTGATTCCTGAAATCAATTGCTCACCAGAAGCATAAACTAAGTTCCAATCGCCCATCACAAAATAGGCTAAAGCGGCAATCAATAGGGTGAAACCAACTGGAATCCCGATAAATAGCAAAATAACCCACAGAATAAATATAATCGCGATTTCCATTTACTCCACCTCCGCCGCTTTACTTTTTCGCCAATCCTTGATCAACCGTTCAACAAGGCGGTAGATCATCAAGCCTGTAAGAATCGGCAGAGCTGCGTACATATAGACATAGGAAATCTGTAACGTAACCATCGTCAAATGTTCCTGCCGCTCCATAATTGTAAAACTAATATAAAATATCGTGATCAACGCTGCCAAAATCAATAAATTGTTAAAAACGTAAACCCAGCGTTGCGCCTTTTGAGGCAGTTTATTTACGAAAACATCAATTGCGACGTGACTGTTATCCTTGATGCTAGCCACGATCCCCAAATACCCCGCATAAATAAAAAGAAGTTTAGCTAATTCCTCTGACCACACCAAGGGAACTCCAATCCCTTGGCGTGACAGAGTCTGTACAGCTAAAATAATCAGCATAACCGCAAACAGGGCGCTTCCGATAATCTCTTCTAAGTTGTCATATATTTTTTTCCACATGAATAATCACCTTCACGGTTTGTTTGTTTATTCTGCTGCCCCTTGAATGACTTCCATATAATCTTCTGCACCTTCACCAATTTTTTCGTAGTAGTTCGGATAAGCCTCGGAAACAGCTTCTCTGAACTCATCCAAGTTAGGCTCTGTGATCGTTACACCTTCATCTTCAAAGAACTGAATTAACTCTTCTTCTTCCTGCTGGAATAATTCAGTGTGATGATCGGTCGCTGCGTCAATTCCTTCTTCTAAAATTGTGCGCAAGTCCTCAGGAAGCTCCTGCCATGTCTTTTCACTGACAACGTACGTGTTATCGTTTACAACGTGGTTCGTCAACGCAATATAATCCTGTACTTCGTGGAAACTTTGAGCTCTGATTGCAGATAGAGGGTTTTCCTGTCCATCTACTTGTCCAGTTTGTAGTGCTAGGTAAACTTCACCGAATGCCATTGGTGTCGGGTTTGCACCTGTGTATTCTGCATAGTCAAGCAATGTTTGTGCTTCCGGTACACGTAGGCTCATGCCTTCCATATCCGCCAACTCACTGATTTCATGACTGGATGATGTCACACGCGTTCCATTGTAAGCACTATCAACGACACGCAAACCATGTTCTTCAACTAATTCAGTACGTAATTCTTCACCGAAATCCGTATTGTAAACAACATTCTTGATGTGGTCGAAATCTTGGATCACATAAGGTACAGCCAATAGCTCTGCACGAGGGACCCACTCACCAAAACGTCCCATTTCAGCCAATGTAATGTCTAATGAACCATCTTGCAACTGTCCAAGCATCGAAAGGTCATTTCCTAACTGTGCATCTGGGAAAATCGTAACCGTCAGACGGCCATCACTTTCTTCCTCAACATAATCTGCTAAGAACTCAGCACCCGCATACTCATTGGATTGTGTATTCGGTTGCATACCAAATTCCAACTCAAATGTTTCTCCGGAACTTTCGCTTCCTTCACTGCTTTCACTACTTTCACTACTTTCATTACCCTCTGACGATGAAGACTCATCATCGCCACCTCCACATGCTGCAACAACTAACAATAAAGCTAGACTAAGTAAAAATAATAAACGCTTTTTCATTCTCGTTTCCTCCTCATTGGTTTTAAACTTCATCCATTTTTATCGAAAATTTCTTTGTGATGATTTGCGGTCTCGTAATCGCACTCCCTACGACGACCTTATATGCACCGAGTTCCAATGCGCGTTTCGCTTTCTCGGGTGTGTCTAGATTCCCTTCTGCAATGACCGGTACATCAATCACTTTCAATGTTTCTTCCAGCACTTCAAGTGGTACATGTCCTTCTGTATATTCCGTGTAACCGACCAGCGTGGTTGCGACGATATCGACGCCCAATTGTTCCGCGAATTTAGCTTCTTCAACGGTCGAGACATCCGCCATCAGTTTCTGATCCGGAAAGCGTGCCTTTACCTCTTTGAAAAAATCTTCAAATGACTTTCCGTTCGGACGAGAACGATCGGTTGCATCAAAAGCGACAACATCGACCCCTTCTTCGACCAATGCCTCAACTTCCTTGATCGTCGGCGTGATCCTTACCTCGCTATCCGGATAATCTTGCTTAACGATCCCGATAATCGGTAAGTCAACTTCTTTTTTGATTGCTTGGATATCCGCGACACTATTGGCACGTATTCCGCTCGCACCACCTTGGTAGGCAGCCAACGCCATTTTCGACATGATAAAGGAACTGTGAAGTGGTTCATCCTCTAATGCTTGACATGATACGATTAAATGTTTACTCATTTACTAAACTCCCACACTAAGATGATCTATTTCCCTGAAGATAGGATGTCGACAATTTGATCTGCTTGTCTCTTTTCGTCTTCTGTAATCTCTCTGAAAGGGAATTTCATAAAGCCTGCGTCAATTCCTTGTTGTTTGAGGACGTGTTTAATGGATTGATATACACCCACGTCTTCTAAAATGGTAATGACTTGGTTCATTTCTTTTTGTATGTCACGCGCCTTCTCTGTCTCTGAATTCCCGACTACTTCCCATAGCTGAGTCGCTTGTTTGCCAATCAAGCTATACGTACTACCGACAGCCCCATCGGCACCTGTTTCTGCAAATTGGAGAAGCATATCATCAGACCCACCGTAGAATAGTTTATCCGGATGGATTTCTTTCAGCTTCGCTAGCTTGGTGAGATCTGTATCGGAATATTTCACCCCAATGACTTTAGGCAGTGCCAAAAGCTCACCATAGTCCTCTACGGTAATCTCAGTTCCAGTGAGAGCTGGGATGGAATAAATGATCATCGGATGATTTGTTTCATCAATAATCCGCTTGTAATACGCCTTGATTTCCTCAAAACTAAACTTGTAATAATATGGCGTAATGGCAGACAACGCATCGTAGCCAAGTTCTTTCGCTTCATTTCCTAAGCGTACGGCTTCCTCTATGTTCAATGAACCAATTTGTGCAATTAACGTCACGTCATCTTTCGCTTCATCCTTGACGATTTGAAGGACTTGTTTACGATTCGATTCGTCCATCAGGAAGCTTTCCCCTGTGGAACCGCCTACATATAAACCGTTCACGCCCATCTCGTCAATATTATGTCGAACCACCTCCCGAATTCCTTTTTCATTAAGGGTTCCATTTTCATTAAATGACGTCAACAAAGCTGTCATGATCCCTTTCATTGTTATACCTCCATCCAGCAGCATATAAGAATGCGCTTTCATTCTTGGTGTTTTACGTGTATCATATCAATATGATAATAACTTGTCAATATTATTTTCTATTATGGAGAATCGCTCCAAAAAATATTGACAAGCAATTCTACCGTTCTTATCGTATGATTAAAGAAGTACAGTTTAGGAGGATGACCCGTGTACAAGCAATTAAATGAACAGTCCGTTAATTTGAGTATTCTCTTGGAGCAAAACAAAAATACATTTACCAAATCGGAACAAAAAATCTATTCCTATGTCAAAGAACACTCAGAGGATATCGTTTTTCAATCCTTGACCGAATTGGCTATTGCCTGTCAGGTCGGTGAGGCAACAGTGTTGCGTTTTTGCCGAAAACTTGGCTATCGCGGCTACCAGGAATTCAAACTGGCATTAGCCCGGGAATTATCGATGCGAGAAAAAAATGGTGACGATGAAACGTACGTGGAAAAAGTCAGAAGCAATATGATCCAAGCCGTCGATGATACATATAAGCTGGTCGATGACAATCAATTAACCCAAGCCGTCGACCATGTGACAGAAGCAAGGAACGTAGTGGTCTACGGTGTTTCGTCTTCCGGTATTGCAGGACTCGATCTGCAAAACCGCTTAATGCGGATCGGAATGAATATCGAAACCATTACAGACTCCCATAACCAAGTCATCCGTTCCAACTCTGTCGACAAAGAAACCGTCGTCATTGCCATCAGTCTGACCGGGAGTACGAAAGACGTCATCGAAGCCGTCAAAGTCAGTAAACGGAACGGCGCAAAAGTGATCGCCATCACCAACTATACCGAATCACCACTGACCAAATACGCCGACAACGTCTTGCTGACATCGGCCAAAGAAAACCCACTCGACAGCGGATCACTGGTTTCGAAAATCTCGCAACTATTCGTCATCGATCTATTATGCACAGGCATTACGATGAAAAATTATGAGAAAGCAAAAGAAACGAAAGAACGAATCGCCGAGACCATTTCCGAGAAGTTATATTAATTGTAGGCTCTGCACGTATTTTGACGGTTTAGCAATTAAGTTCACATTAGACCCTGCTTTGTGAACTAGTGCAAATAAATGAACAAATCCCTTGGTTGCCGTTTGACTAACCAAGGGATTTTCGTTTGATTTTGTTTTGACCGTCATGCAACTCCATGCTGACTTCTTTGTACCTGTTATGTAGTTTTCCAGTGCCCGAGTTTTTCGTAAAAAAATTTAATTTAGTGGTATATCTAATTCTTCTTGGTCGGATATGATTCCCATTTCTTTTAGCCTCAATGCAGGGTTTTCGTCTTCCTTAGAAAGCTCCATCATCAAGTAACCTTCAATCGTTCCCCCATCAACTAATCGCTCTGTTCCAATTCCCGTAGCTGGAAAGGATTTTTCGAAGGTCGTGTTGCCGAACGCTAAAAATGGATTACTATAAACCTTATTATCTCCTACCAAG
>CALGNY010000212.1 GCA_937958375.1 uncultured Bacillaceae bacterium | reverse complement strand
TGAGTGTTCATTCGTAATTTTTGTGGGTTAATTTCAAAGTCTTGTGGGTTAATACCAGATGAAAAGACTTCAACGTTAATTCACTGAGCTTCAATGTTAAATTGTCAGACTTCGATGTTAATCCATTAAGCTTCAATGTTAAATTCCAAAGCTTCGATGTTGTTTCATCGAGCTTCAATGTTCATGAATAAGTTTGGATGAGTCTATGTATTGACACCTTGTTAAAAAAGGAGAACGCAAATGAAAGCTTTTTTACAAAACATAACGAACCGGGTCGCGAGCAAAAAAGGCATGTGGATTTCACTTTCGGCGTGGGTAGTCCTCGCTGTGTTGCTTGCTGTCTTTGCTCCGAGTGCAAAAGAACATCAAGTGACGAGTATCGATTCGTTGCCGGATGATGTTCAATCCGTCGTTGCACAAGAAAAAATTGATGACTATTTTGGTGGGGAAGAGGACATTCCGGCACTACTGGTTTTTGAAGCAGAGAATGATTCAGTAGATTGGGAAGAACTGACACAAGTCATGGGCTCAATCAGTGATGCCGATGTAGAGGGACTCAAACAGATTCCACCTTTAAGTGAGATGCCTCCGCAAGCGGCATCGGCTTTTTTGTCAGAAGATGAATCGACGGCTTTAATTCCAGTGGCATTCGATCAGGCGATGGAGAATGAAGAAATTGCTGAAGGGAAAGAAAATATTCATCAAGTGGTCGAAAATGAAACGGATCTCAAGCTTTATGTGACAGGACCGGCTGGAATCTCGACAGACACCGTCGATTTATTTTCGCGGGCTGATGTGGTCTTGATTTTATCGACGGTCGGATTAATTCTGGTCCTGTTGGTTGTCATATATCGATCTCCGTTGTTGGCACTTATCCCATTACTGGCGGCCGGAATCGTGTATTTCGTCACATTGCAGGTGTTGGGGATTTTTGGTTCAGTCGGACTGGAGTATACGAATCAAACGGTTTCCATCATGTCTGTCTTACTGTTTGCAGCAACCGTTGATTATTCCTTGTTTATTTTCTCTCGTTTCAGAGAGGAATTAAAGACCTCTGAAAGTAAATATGACGCCATGCGGAAAGCGATGGGCGAGCTTGGATTACCGTTATTTATATCCGGTGGCACGGTTCTTGCCGCAATGCTGGTGTTATTTTTTGCACGGTTAGGGGATTATCAAAACTTCGCACCAAGCTTTGCGACAACGATGTTGGTGATTATCGCATCTACGTTGACTTTGATTCCGGCGTTGTTCACGTTGTTCGGGCGAAAGTCATTTTGGCCGAAAGTTCCTAAAGTCGGCGATGAGAACGTCAAGCCGAAATCGTTTTGGAATAAAGTAGGGAAGTGGGTAGCCAAAAAGCCGGGTGTCAGTGTCATAGCTACTTTGATTGTGATGGGGATTGCCGCGGTCAATTGGTTCAATTTAGAGTATGATTTCAACCTGCTCAATTCCTTCCCGGATGATATGGAATCCAAGGAAGGCTACGCATTAATTGAAGAAAAGTTTGCAAGTGGTGATCTGGCTCCGACCACCGTCTTGTATGAAGGAACGGAAGAAGTCACCGAAGAGCGTTTACAAGGCTTAAGTGACGAATTGTCATCCGTCGAACACGTTGAATCGGTTAATTTGCAAGATACTACGGATGATGGAAAGGCAGCACAGTTCCGGTTGACTTTCAGTGGGAATCCATATGAACAGGAAGCCATGGATCAGTTGGAAAAGATGATTGATCAGGAATCATCTTATGTTGAAGCGGCAGGGCTGAATGGTGATTTATATTTTGCCGGGGAAACAGCCTCACAAGTCGACGACAGATCATTGAATAACCGAGATTTCATCGTCATTGTGATTTTGGAAACGCTGTTGATTCTAGGGATGCTCATGTTTTTGACGAAAACGTTCAAGCGGGCATTGATCATGATGGCGACCAATATCATATCGTTTGTGGCTGCGATTGGAGCGGGGATTTTCTTAACCGAGTTGTTGTTCGATATCGATACGATCAGTAATCGGGTCCCGTTATATGCTTTTGTTTTTCTGGTCGCACTCGGAATCGACTATAGTATTATGTTGGTTTCAAGGTATTTGGAAGAAAAAGAACGGTTAACGACGAAAGAAGCTGTCCATGCTGCGGTTGCCAATACAGGTGGTGTCATTTCATCGGCAGGAGTTTTATTGGCCGCCACGTTCGCTGTTCTTATGACGCAGCCGGTTCAGTTATTGTTCGTCTTCGGTTTTATCGTGGCAGTTGGTATTCTGATTGACACCTTTATTATCCGAGGTGTGTTGCTGCCCGGTTTGCTGATCTTGTTTGATAAAGATAAAAAATAGGATGCTAGCCTGCACGTCGTTTAAGGGTGCAGGCTTTTTGTGTGAGCGTCTCGAGGTTCCCTTCGTTGACTGCTGTAGTAAAATAGATAGTAAGAAAGGGATTTAGGTTTATCGCTTTTGGATTTTGTGAAAACTGATAGAAATGATTGTTTTAGATAGATCGACAGCAGGACCATCACCAGAGGAGGACCCTTGAATGAGGTTAATACGATTTATCGGAATGCTACTCGTTTTGATCTTTGTCTTCTTCGTTTTGCCGATCAATGAATGGGTAAGCAAACCGAGTGCCGAATTGTCGCTTTCAACGATGTGGGACGACACGAAAGAAAGTGTTCAAGATATAAATTTAGATGATATCGGCGACCGGATGAAATCAACCGCGGATCGAGTGCAGCTGTTCTTTTCGAGTTTGACGGATGAGAACACGACGGTATCGTTCGATAACAAGCCAGGACGGGACGGCTCACAGCAAGAGAACTTTAAAGAACCGCCAGAATTGGAATTGACGGAAGCGGATATTCAAGAATTCGAGTATCAAGTATTGGATTTGGTGAATGAAGAGCGCCAGGCACAAGGCTTGGATCCATTGGAGTTTTCTGTTGAGGTCAGTGAAGTTGCCCGTGCAAAATCGCAAGACATGGCAGATTCCAATTATTTTGATCACCAGTCACCGAATTATGGCTCCCCGTTCCAAATGATGGAAAACTTCGGGGTAGACTTTATGGCAGCGGGTGAAAATATTGCGATGGGCCAGCGTTCACCAGAGGAAGTGATGAATGGGTGGATGAATAGTGAAGGTCATCGGAAAAATATTATGCATGACCAATTTACCCACTTGGGTGTCGGTTATGTCGAAGCAAACGGAACGACGTATTGGACACAAATGTTTGTGGGAAGATAATTTTCATAAAAAAGGGGAAGATGGAAAGTAAGGAGGGATAGCATTGAAACTGATCTCACCACATGATTACATCATCCTGGGCATCTATGCAGTTGTTTTGATTTGGGATTACGTGACGGAAGGATCCTTCGGTGAGTTTTTGGTCTTCGTACTTGCCGGGACGGTCATTTTTGCCTTGAACTATAAAAAATATAAAGGTGTCGGAAACAAAGACATCATGAATTGGCAATTGTTCAGTACGGGCTTCATCGTTGTTTTGATTGCTGTGCTCGCCATGATTTTCGGAACAGAAAATGCATCCATCTTTTTCGATCACGGCTTGGTGATTTTCGTTATCCTATTGACGGCATTTGAAGTGTTTTTATCATCCAGAAGAATTAAAAGTGGTGAAGATCCTGCAAGATAAGCAGGATCTTCAACTATTTTCTTGACGGATGATCCATTCTGCAGCTTCCCCTAAATCCTCAAATGATTGAACGGCCAGGTCAGATTGGTCGGAAACCATCAAACTTTTTAATCCCGCGGCATTACCAGCCTCCAAATCAACTTCACGGTCACCAATCATGTAACTTTTTGAAACGTCTATGTTGTATTCTTGTACCAAGTCAAGAATCATCCCCGGCTTAGGTTTTCTGCAAGCACAACCAGAATGTGGGTGATGGACACAGGCTTTCACTTCTGTTATTTTGCCTCCGGATTTTTCAAGCTCGTAGACCATTTTATCGTGAATATCAATTAAATCCTGATCCGTCATATAACCGAGACCAACCCCACCTTGATTCGTAATCACGAATAACAAGTAGCCAGCTTCATGAAGTTCTTTGATGGCTTTTTTGACGCTCGGAAGGAAGTAGAGATCCT
>CALGNY010000211.1 GCA_937958375.1 uncultured Bacillaceae bacterium | reverse complement strand
AACTACTTTTTTCTTTTGTCCGGTCATGGTTTCTCTATATTTCGCGACGATTTCTTCTGCAGGACCGTCATCAATGATTTGACCTTGTTCCATCCAAATCGCTCGTGTACATACTTTTTCGACGAAACCCATACTGTGTGACACGATGATGACTGCTTTCGCTTTTTCCATCATTTCCTGGATTCGTTCACTTGCTTTTTGTTGGAATGCGACATCGCCTGTCGAAAGCGCTTCGTCGATAATAAAGATATCTGGTTTTAGAACCGCAGCAATACTGAATCCAAGACGTGATTTCATTCCGCTTGAGTACGTCTTGACCGGACGGTAGATGGCATTCCCGATTCCAGAGAACTCAACAATCTCATCATATTTCTCTTGCACACGTTTTTTTGGAATTCCGAGCAACATGGCGTTCAGATAAATATTATCTTCCCCTGAAAGTTGGCCGTTAAATCCTGTCCCGTATCCGAGAAGACTGGACGTATCTCCGTTTACTTTCAATTCGCCTTCGTCTGGCTTATAAATTCCGATCAATAGCTTACAGAGCGTACTTTTACCGGCGCCGTTATGTCCGATGATGCCAACGACTTCGCCTTCTTTAATTTCGAAGCTTAATCCTCGGTTGGCCCAAAAAGGCGTTTTTCGGTTCAAATCAAATTTGATGCCGACATTTTCTGCTTTGACGACCGGTTTGTCCAACACTGTCGTTTCAGTCTTGTTGAGCTGCAGACTGCGTCGTTGTCTCGGTTTGATTTTCGGCAGGGTCGCCCGATATTTCTGAATAATTTCCTTCGGGTCTCCCTCGTCTCTTACTTTCCCTTTTTCTAGCCATACCAATCGGTCACAGTTCCGCTGTGCAAACCGCAAGCTATGTGTGACCATGATGACCATTTTGGCATTTTTGACGAGTTCTTTCATTTTTTCAGCCGCTTTTTTACCAAATCGTGCGTCTCCGGTGTTTAATGCTTCATCGAGAATTAAGATCTCTGGTTGCAGGTGGGCAGCCACACTGAAACCGAGTCGGGCTTTCATCCCACTCGAATATCGCTTCATCGGCTGGTCGATAAACTGTCCGATTTCTGAAAATGCGACGATATCTTCAATATATTGATTAATGATGTCTTTAGAGATCCCAAGCATCATCCCGTTTAGGTAAACATTTTCGCGACCGGTCAGCTCTTGGTTAAAGCCCATGCCATACGAGAACAAGGCAGTGACTCGGCCATCAACGCTGATGGAACCACGGTCGGCTTCGAGAATCCCAGCAATCACTTTACTGATCGTTGTTTTACCAGCCCCGTTTGATCCAATGATGCCAAGGATTTCACCATTGTGGCCATCGAAAGTAATATCCTCCAATGCCCACGTTTCCTTGCTTTCTTTTTCTTTTTTTTCACCCGTGAACAATCGGAATACCTTCGACTTAATGTCATCATTATCATGATTCAGGAAAGCCACTCCGACGTTCCGGGCTTGAATGACATCTGGTGTTTTTTCGGTCATAACAACCAACTTCTTTCTGAAATACTATTAAAGCACTTTAATGATTTTATGTTCGTTTTTACTATAATGAAGTATCATAATGACGATCACAATTAAGGAGATTCCAGTAATGACGCCCAATCCGACGAAATCTGGTGTCGTGTTGAACATTAAAATGTCACGATATGAATCCACAATGATTGCAATCGGGTTATAATCAACGACCCAGTCCAAGTTGTAATCTGAGCGTGCGAGTCGTCCACCGACCCAAATGATCGGTGATGCATAAAAGAGTACCCGAATAACGTGGGTCATAATATTGTCGATATCGCGAACGAATACGTTGATATAGGCTAGGAAAAATCCGACTGCCATCAAGAAAATGACTGTGACCAGCATAATCAAAGGTAAAAAGACAATTTCCCACCCAGGTACGATTCCGTTGAACAATAAGAAAATCGCAACGACGATGAGCCCGAACAGAAAGTTGAATAATTGTGAGAACGTGAATGAAAGCGGGAAAATCGCTTTCGGCAGACTCACTTGATTGATGATTGAGCTATATCGCAGAATCGATTTTGATGCACTGCTGATACTGGAACTGATCCATCGCCATACGACAAGACCGATCACCAGGAATACTGGGTAATTCAAATCTGGGAAATCTCTACCTAGCACGATGACCACCAAGAAGTAATACACGAGTACGTTCAGAAGTGGGTCCAATAGCCACCAAAAATAGCCTAAATAGCTATTCCGGTGCTCGGCTTTCAGACCTGATTTGATCAAATAATATAATAAGTCTTTCCGTTTTAACATTTCCTGAATATATGATTTCATAACTAACTCCTACCTGTATTTGACTGAATCCTCAGGCTTGTTTTTTACTTAATTTCGATTTCAATAAGTTTGAGATGCCTTTCAGCGCATAATGCACGAAATAATAGCTGCTTTTCAGCACGTTTTGATTTTCGATGTTTCGATAAACATACCATTGCCCTTTGGCTGCTTTCAATTTATTGCTTGAAACCGTATTGTGTCCCAAACGGTATTTGGCTAGAACTTCTGGGTAACCATAAGCTCGATACCCTTGCTTGGTGAGTTTTAACCAATAGGCGTAATCCTGCCTTCTTCGGATGTTTTCCATTTCTTGATACCCGACTTTTTCCCGGTCAATCATCACGGTGAGACATCCGATGACACAATGCTTCATCAAATCATGGTAGCCGACAGACTCAGGTGCTTTTGAAACGTGTTCCGTCAGTTTCCCTTGCTCGTCCATGCGCACATATTTTGTGAATGTAAAGGCATAATCATTTTCCTGCATGAAGGCAAGTTGTTGTTCCAGTTTTTCGGGGAACCATTGATCATCACTGTCAAGGAAGGCTATGTATCTCCCTTTTGCCTCTCTCATGGCTGTGTTTCTCGCGACAGCTGCCCCGCTATTTTGCTCTAATTGAATCAGACGAATTCGGTCGTCTAATGTTACATACGTTTGAACGATTTCTACCGTCCGATCGGCCGAGCAATCGTCGACAATGACCATTTCATAATCCTGATAGGTTTGGTCCAAAACGGATTCGATGGTTCTTTGAATCGTTTTCTCCGAATTAAATGCGGGTGTAATGACTGAAACGGTCGGATTTTTGGTTGATTGAGTTTCCATTTAATCACCTATTGTATTTCTGAAAGCCACTCATCGTATAATTCAACAAGATGATTCGCCTGTGTGTTCCAATTGAGTTTTTCTTGGACAGCTTTCTTACCATTTTGGCCCATCCGCTTCGCTTCATCTGGGTGGTTTCTCAAGTATTCAATGGCTTCATAGATTTCTTTTTCATCATAGGGATCCACTGCAATTCCACACTGATGCTGGTCAATGAATTCTTGCCAACGCTCAAAATTCGAACAAATAATCGGCAATCCAGCATTCATGTATTCAAAGAACTTTGTCAGCTCTTTTTTCAAATAATGCTCGGTTGGCGGAAACAAGGCAATACCAGCGAGCCAATTTGTATCTAAATAGCTTCGTTCAATCTCTTCTTTCGGAACGAATTGGTCGACCCCTGTTATATGAATCCGGTCTTGATTCGCTCCGGCTATTTCATTGATTCGGTCCGCGAATCGACTCGGGCATTTACCGATAAAGTGCATGCTAATTGTCGGGTGGACGTTCGGAAGGTTGGCGTGAATCTCTGCCCCTCGTTCCAAATCAACATTTCCCGTATAAATCAGTTTGTCTTCAATCGGCTTCCCGCTCCGATCTTGGTTCATGAAGTTTTCATTGACTGTGGGGTAATTCAATACCCATTTGCCATTCGGATAGATCTCTTCATAGTATTTCTCTGCGAGAACCTTTTTAAAAGGTTTTGTGATGATCTTTTCAATCCAACGAAAGCTTTTTCGAATGACTGCTTTCATGAATTTATTTAAGTAATCTTTCTTGATTAAGCTCGTAACGAAGTCTTCATGGACATCATAGACGACGATGTTTCGTTTGTTTTTTAATAGTCGTGCGACAAACATCAATTCCGGATCATGAAAATGATAGATATCTGCATTCAGCTTTTTGGCGACTTTATACGCCTTCCACGGTGCAAAGAGCATCCGCTTCAGCTTACTATCGTATGACGGCAAAGGAATCTGATGGATTTCTTCACTGACTTCTCCGGTGTTCGGATCTTTTTGTGCAAGATAAGTCAGATCAAATCCTGCATCTTTGATCGACTTGCATTCCTTATGGTAAATTCTCGGGTCAAACGGATGATGAACAGTTGTCATATGAACGATTTTTTGGGTGGATCTCATTTGCTCATCTCCTACTTACCTTGCCGCTGCTTCAAATACATCTTCGTATTCTCGCACGATTTTATGAACGTCAAAATCATTGACCCGCTCATATCCTTTTTCAATCATGGCTTGTCTTTGTTGATCGGATTGCAAGAGGACGTCTTCCATCGCTTTTGCTAATGCTTCTGCGTCTCCAATCGGTACAAATTTAGCATACTTTCCGTTTTCCAGAACCTCGGTAGCTCCTGGTTCACAGTCGGTTGAGACAATCGGAAGGCCTGTCGCCAATGCCTCTGCCAATACATGGCCAAACCCTTCCCGCTTCGATGTGAATGCAAACAGATCGGATTGATAGAAATAAGCATACGGATTTTGTTGAAACCCAAGAAAATGAACGTCGTATTGGACGTTTCGGTCTTCCGTTTGCTTGATCAATGTTTCTGAAAGTTCACCTTCACCTAGAATCAGGAGTTGGGCATCTAGTTTTTGTTTTAATAATGCAAATCCGTCGATCAATGTTTGATGGTCTTTGTCGTCTACCAATCTTCCCGCGGTGATGATTGTCTTCTTGTTCCCTGTAAATGCCTCTGCAAATTGAGTCACCGGCTCGGTCATTTTTGTTCGAATCGATTCGATGTCGATCGGGTTGTAAATAACATTGATTTTTTTTGGTTTTACGTTATATCGCTTGATGAGGTTGTCCTTTACGCCATTCGACAAGGCGACGACCCGTTTGGCAAACCTGTACAGAAAGCCGTAAAGCTTCAGTTTTCGGTTGGTTTTCTCGTCCCCGCCCAGGAATGCGGCTTCCCGGACAACATTTTTGGCTCGGGTGAATGATAACAGCCTGGCCAAGATTGCAATCGTATTATAATTTGGAATCGTACTAAAAACAACATCCGCTTTTTCACGACGGATGATTTTTGCTAAAGGAAGAATCGATTTTCTCAATCGTTTGGTTTTGAGTTTGATAAATTTGATATCTTCGTCTAAAAAAGGCTCGTATGTTCCTTCGTAATTACATGTCACGAGAACGGGACGGAATTTCTTTCGGTCGATGTTATTCAAGATATTCAAGAATGTTCGACCGGCCCCGCCTGACCCTAGGAAATAGATAAAGAAAACAACAGTAATCGGCTTTTTCATGCCATGCCTTCTTTCT
>CALGNY010000210.1 GCA_937958375.1 uncultured Bacillaceae bacterium | reverse complement strand
CCGAATGTCGTTGAGAAGCCCTGTCACCGACATTTGAACCTCCAAATGTCGATGACGACTCAGCACATCACATTAAGCCGTTTCTACCGTCTAACCAAGAAGATTCGGTAAGGGCCGTCGCCTACCTCAACATGGACGGAGAGATTTTTTGTTAAAAAGAAGGCTTCAATCCACTCTTTTGATAATATCTCGTTCAATAATCTCATCTGCTTCATTTTCGCTTTTTCTTGGATGACTGCAACTCGCGGGTCGAGGCGATCGAGAAATTCAATGCTTAAATCTTCTTCATAAATATAGGATGGGAGATAGACAAAGGTCACCCGCTCGTTCCGGTCAGCGACTGCTGATGTTTCGTACCAATACGCGGTAAATCGGCCTCTTTTTAACTCAACATTTCCACCGTCTCCGTTGTACGAAGCTTCATATCTTACCGTGTAGTCTTCCGTAATTTGGGTAACCGGATGTTGCTTTAAGTTAACTTGTTTTACATCTTGATGATCGACTGCACACGATTCATTCAAGCTCCCCGGAACGATGAGTTGCTCGACATCATACGTGTTGATCAAAAAGTCGATATTTCCACAGTTGTGGGTATTCTGTTGCGTGATAATGATGCCACGAAGTCGGTACCCCTCCCACTCTTCCAACTGATGATACAAGTCATACCGATCGGATTCGTGCCCGGTGTTGAATAAATAAAGATCTTTTCCAGTCACTTTCAAAAATGCTGCATTCCCATGATCTAATGGATAATAAACCAATTCATCCTGACTGTCGGATTGAAAAACGGGTATCGATAAAACACCCAGGATCAGGGCAATTAAAAGTTTCACTTGGCTTTCACCTATTCATCGTTAATGCGGACATCTATATCCTTTGTCATTCATCGATTTCATATGAAAGCCATTTTCTTGCATGTTCGATGAGCTCATCTGATTCTTCATAAAAAACGGGTGTCGGTGATAAAGCCTGAATGAACTGTTTCCCATAACTTTTGCTCATCAGCCGTCGGTCCAACACGATAAATAGTCCCCGGTCTTCCGAATGGCGGATCAGCCGGCCGAATGCTTGGCGGAATCGTAAAATGGCTGTCGGCAAGGCCAGTCGCTCAAAGGCGTTTTTATTTTCTTGCTTCAGCATATTCCACTTTGCTCGGTAAACCGGTTGGTTCGGCGATTCGAACGGCAGACGCGCCATGCAAATGATTTTTTCGGGTTCATCCAACAAATCCATGCCTTCCCAAAAAGAGCTGGTCCCCAATAAAATGACGTCGTCCATTTCTTCAAACTGTTTTTTTAATTTATCCCGGCTACTTGATTGAATCCCTTGAGCTAAAACAGTCATTCCCTTTCCATGCAGTTTGATTTTTTCATACGTTTCACGCAGCATTTGATAAGACGTAAACAAGACCAAGATTTTTTTATTCGTCTGATCAAATAACTTCATCACAAATGAAGCAACGTGATTGGCATAGCTGGTTGCGCTTAAATCAGTCACTTGTGGAAAATCAGAAGGAATTAATACTTGTGAACGATTGACATAAGCTAACGGTACCGGATAAATGGATGAAGAAGTTTCCTTGGATAAGCCTACTTGGTTCATGAAATGATGAAAAGATTCCTTGGTTTGAAGTGTTGAACTCATGAAGACCAGGCTATCCGTATATTGTTCATACCATTTTTTCAGTTGTTCACTAATTCGGATGGGCTCCATATGCAGTGAAGCTGAATTTTTTGCTCCAAGTTGATCGATTTCTATCCAACGTATCGCCTGCTTATCCAAATGAAAGAACTCTTTTAAGAAGCTATTGATATTCTCTAATTGTCTTGCTGCTTTTTGTTGAATCGATCGTTCTAACTCAGATTTTTGAGATTGGTTCAGTACGAATTTGTGTAGTTTTTCGCAGCTCAAAAGAAATTGATTCAGCTCTTCACGTATTTTTCCATTGAAAATCATTTTTAAAGCTTCGTCATCGACGGTCAATTGAATTTTTCCTGTATCAGAAACCGGATCATCATCTGAATGAAGAAAATCAACTGCCTGGTAAATCGAACGAAAGAAGAAATCCGCATGCATTTTGACTTCTTCGATCAGGCGACTTGATTCCAACTTGTTCAATGTCTGAAAAAGTTGAACAGCAGAGAGATAATCAATCTGTTGAGATAATTGTTGTCGGGTCACATTTTCAAAATGATGTGCTTCATCAACGATAATCTGTCGACCTGCAGGAATGCCTTTTCGTCCTTTTTTGAGATCCATAATGAGAAATGCATGATTGACGATGACGATTGGTGCTTGCTTCGCCTTTTCTTTTGCTCGGAAAAAGTAGGATGCTAAATCTGTTGTATCGTCATCATGGTCACAAGCAATTTGATTCCAAATGTCCTGTCCTCTTGAAGGCAGCTGAAGCTCTTCAATATCACCCGTTTTCGTCTCCGTTAACCAAACAAAAATTAATGCAAGGGTCAAGGTTATGTCAAAATTACCGATGTCATTTGAATATCGATCGTAAAACGCCTTGAATCGTTTGATATGGATATAATTTTTCGGACTTTTCAACAAAGCCATACTGCCCTTCGGAAAAATGGAAGGAAATCGATCGCTGTATTTATAAATCTGCTTTTGCAGTTGAAGTGTGTATGTACTGATAATCACACGTTTGCCCGTTTGCTGGCTAAAGGCATATGAAGAAAGCAGGTAGGCCAAGGTTTTACCAAGCCCCGGTCCTGCTTCGATCACATGATGTTGTTTCATTTGGAAGGATGAATAAATTTCTTTGGCAATTTCTTTTTGTCCTTCACGTTTCTCAAAGGTTGATTCTTCAAATAATTGATCTAGGTATTGGTTGAAATCATCCATCTTTACATCTGGTTGGGCAATGGGTTCAGATGGATGAGCCATTGCTAAACCATATTCAAACGTCAAATCGGCGTTAGCTTCATTTTCATACCGTTTTTCTTCAAGGATTTCCTCAAAAAAGTAATGGATATCGGTCTGTAAATTACTTAATAGCGGGCTTAATTGCCTTAGTGTCTGTACGGGAAGCTTTCTTATTTTGTGAATGATTTCTATAAACAAAAGTGCCGTGACATACGCATCGGATAATGCCCGGTGTGGCTTGAAATGTTCGATATCCAGATAGGCTGTCAAGTCTTGAAGCCGGTAGCCTGGTGCAGAAGGAAAAAACACCCTGGATAGTTCGACCGTATCGATCACGGGACAAGCGATTGGCGGATATCCTGCATTGACCAGACTTTGCTTCAAAAATTCATAATCGAAATGAACAGGATGCGCGATGAAAAACCGATCTTCGAAATAAGGTAAAATCTCTGGAATGATTTCTTTAAATGTCGGTGCATCCCGTAAATCCTTCATCTCGATGCCAGTCAATTGTGATACGAACGGGGGAATGGAACCGTTCGGTTTTACTTTAGACTCATATTCATCGACAATTTTACCGTCTTCGATCACAACGATTCCGATTTCGATGATTTCATCCCCATTTTTTGCTGAGTTCCCTGTAGTCTCTAAATCTACTGTAACAAAACGACTCACATTGCCCCTCCTCTCTTTGCGACTGAATAGACAAAAAACAACTCCCAAATGGAATGGGAGTTAGAGAATTGTGAAAGGTGGTTCTTCTTTCAGTAGTTGTTCAACCCGATTATCTTCATCCATGATGGCAACAGTCGGTCGATGATCGTCCAATTCCGTTTCATCCAGTTGCACATAAGAGATGATGATAATTGAGTCACCTACCTGAAATTTGCGTGCGGCTGCTCCATTTAGGCAAATCACACCACTATTTGCTTCGCCGGCGATGACATATGTTTCAATTCGCTCACCATTATTATTATTGACAACTTGAACCTTTTCATGAGGAAGGATCCCTACTTGTTCCAGTAAAGTGGAATCGATGGTAATACTTCCTACATAGTTCAAATTGGCCTCCGTAACGGTCGCAC
The DNA here is from genome assembly GCA_937958375.1 of uncultured Bacillaceae bacterium. GTDB lineage: Bacteria > Bacillota > Bacilli > Bacillales > Alkalibacillaceae > Allobacillus. The sequence continues at coordinate 55,069 of CALGNY010000210.1, read as the reverse complement.
GGTGAATTTTCGCATTAAGCATCGTACGAATCATGTTTCGTCACTCCTGTACATAGACTCTCCTGATTGATTCATAATGATATTATCAATTAATCTGGAATGTTCATAATGAATGGCTACAGCCAAAATGACCGAATCACCGATTTTGATGATCGGTTCCAGATCAGGATAGGATAAACAATCGACGTAATCGATGTCCCCAGAAATATTTACCCGAAGATAATTTTCGACTTCTTGGATGACATCATTTGGTTTCCAATCGGGTGTCTCTTGAATATACTTTTGGCCGAATTGTAAAGCACGATAAATAAACGGTGCTTCTGCTCGCTCTTCTTCCGATAAACGGACATTTCGGCTACTCAATGCTAAGCCGTCGGGTTCGCGAACCGTCGGAACAGGCACTAACTCTATATCAAAATTAAGATCTTCAATCAGTGCATCAACGACAGCTACCTGTTGGGCATCCTTCAAACCGAAGTATGTACGCGTCGGTTGAATGATTGAAAAAAGCTTTGACAACACTTTGAGTACACCTTCAAAGTGTCCCGGTCTGCTTTTTCCACACAAAACATCATGCCTATTTAACAGGCTCATATGAATGACGTTTTCCTTAGGATACATTTCATCGACACTCGGGTGAAAAATGACATCGACTTGTTCGTTTTTCAGTAAATCGGTATCCCGGACGATGTCACGCGGATACGAATTTAAATCATTCGTTTGATTGAATTGCAATGGATTGACGAAGATACTGACGACTACGAGATCGTTTTCTTTTCTGGCATTTTTGACAAGCTCTAAGTGTCCTTCATGCAAATAGCCCATTGTTGCGACAAAACCAATGGATTTCTGTTCGAGCTGTGCGGTTTTCGAATACGCTCTCATTTCTTTAATGGTTTCAATCGTTTTCATTCTTTACCACCGTATAGCCCTTTCAATACATCGTCATTAATCGCATATGTATGTTCTTCAGCAGGGAACTGTTTGGATTTGACTTCATCGATGTATTGCGTCAGGCCTTGATGGGCTGTTTCATTGAAATTTGCTTGTGGTTTAACGAATTTCGCCAACCGTTCAACACCATATTGAAGTACATCATGATACACGAGCACTTGGCCGTCAGTCCCGCTTCCGGCTCCAATGCCAATGGTCGGTACGGTGGATGATTCCGTAATCTTTTCAGCTAATTTAGCAGGCACGCATTCCAAGACCAAAAGGATGACACCAGCCTCGTTCAAAATTTCCGCATCCTCGATTAACCGTTCAGCTTCTTCTTTCGTCTTGCCTTGCACGCGGTATCCACCGAGTACTTGGAATGTTTGTGGTGTCAATCCGATATGACCGACAACAGGTATGCCAGCTTGGGTTAACTTTCTGACGAGTGAAGCATGCTCTCTTCCGCCTTCAATTTTGACGGCATCGGCACCGGTTTCTTGTACGAGCCGAGCAGCATTGCGCATAGCATCTTCTTCAGAGACATGAAACGACATAAACGGCATATCTACAGCGACAAACGTGTCCGGTGCACCCCGTTTTACCGCTTTTCCGTGATGAATCATATCGTCCATCGTTACAGGAATGGTTGAGTCATAGCCCAAAACGACCATCCCAAGAGAATCCCCAACCAACAATAAATCGATCCCTGCTTCCTCAGCAGTTTTCGCGGATGGGTAATCATACGCTGTCAGCATCGCGATTTTTTCGTTCTCTTGCTTCATTTTTTCGAAACTTCTTCTTGTTTTCATGATAAAACCTCCTCTTACCATATAATTTCAGCTGAATAAAGAACGGATTGTTTTCCAAATTCATCTTCAATCCTTAAGGCGCCGTCATTTTCAATGCCCAAAAATTTAGCCCGAAACGACTCTTTTGTTTTGACGGTAATCCATTCGTTCAATTGATACGCCTGTTTTTCCCATTCGGCCTTAATCCGTTCGAATCCTTCTTCTATAAATGTATCATACTTTTCTTCAATTTGACGCGCAACATCGTGAAAAACGACATTTAAATCAGATGTCTTTCCGGATTCCAATTTTAAAGAGGTTACTTTTTCACGTAATTCAGCCGGAAAATCATCTTTCGATTGATTAATATTCATGCCGATCCCGAGGAGTATGTAATCGATTTGGTCCTGCTCTGCCTGCATTTCAGTCAGTATGCCCGTCAGCTTCAAATGATTTGAAAACACATCATTTGGCCACTTGATTTTGACTTCTACGCCAAAATTTCGGTAAGTTTCGGCTAGCGCAACGGCCGCGACTAATGTTAATTGTGTAGCATCCTTAGGTTCCAGGCGAGAAGGTCTTAAAATAATCGTAAACCAAAGGCCATGCCGATCAGCGGAGTGCCATGGCCGTCTGAGCCGCCCTCTCCCTTTTGTCTGATGATCAGCAATAATTACCGTACCATGAGGCGCACCGTCTCTTGCTTCATCGTGTGCGAGATATTGTGTGGAATCAACTGAGTTCAGGTGAATGAGATGTTTTCCGAGCCATTTCGTTTTTAAGCCCCATTGGAGTGAAGCAGCCGACAACTCAGTCGGAACCTTCAAGATTCGGTAGCCTTTATTTCTCACCGCTTCGATTTCATAACCGTCTTTTTTTAAATCATTCATATGCTTCCAGATTGCCGTCCTGGAAATGCCGAGTGCAGTTGAGAGTTGTTCACCAGAAATATAATCGTCTGTATGGTTGGATAATAACTGGATTAATTTTGTTCGGTTTGATTCCATTGCTTCACTTGCCCTTCCAATATATCTTTTTTGTTAGGAAGCTCACCATTTAGCACTTTATCGCGGAGTTTTTCCAAATATTCGCTGATCCACTTTCCTTTTTTCCGCTCGGGGAACCAGCTGATCAAATCTGAACCGTTGACTGCCAAATCGGATAAACGTTTGATCGGTAAGCGACGGTAAGACGTCTTTAAATCTTCCAGCATTAATGTGTCGCCCTTCACTAATCGAACCAATTCTACCCATTGCAGTAAATTTTCTTCGGATAACTCGTAAAGCATGAGTGGTGTTATACCTTCGTTTATATACGTTTGATAGTTTTGCTCAATCAATTTCGCTGTCTGTTTGATGGTATTCGATAATTTGTATGCCCTTACCCACTCCGCTATCGAAATTCCTGGCTCCAAGTGATGTAAAAAGGCAACGATGACGGATTGATCTGTAATCGGACTATTTAAACGATCGATGAGTCGCTTAAAAATATGCGGATGAGCATGGAAAACTGGCAAACACTCATATAGTTTGGTTGCATTCATGTATGCTAGTGCCTGTTTGATCCCTTTTCCACGAAACATTTTCGTCAATTCAACGCTAATTCGTTCGTTTGATATTTGTAACAAAAGATGACGGTTTTGTCTGATGGCTTCAATCACTTCATCAGCGACCGAAAAATTGAGCTGACTGGAAAATCGAATCGCCCGCAGCATTCGTAGCGCATCCTCATTAAACCGATCGAATGGATCACCGACTGTGCGAATCAATTGATTCTCAAGGTCAATTTTGCCGTCAAATGGATCGATCAATTGACCTTGCAAATCCATCGCCATCGCATTGATCGTGAAATCTCTCCGGCTTAAGTCTTCTTCGATTCGGTGGACAAAATGAACTTCTTCCGGCCGTCTGTGATCCTTATATTCCCCTTCCGTACGATAAGTTGTGACTTCATAGGACTCATCGTTCAGTAAGACTAGAACGGTGCCGTGCTCGACACCCACAGGGACGGTTCGTGAAAAGAGCTGTTGGACCGTCGTTGGGTCCGCGTTGGTTGCAAGATCGACATCCCCAATTTCGGTTCGTAACTGATGATCTCGTACAGATCCGCCGACGAAATAGCATTCATAGCCGTTTTCGTTTAATGTATGAAAGATCGGTGCTGCTTTTTGGAATGGTTGACCTAGCATATTTTTACCGCCCTTTTTTAACTTGATGGTACAGCTCCTCGTATTGCTTGATGATTTGATCGGCGTCGAAACGTTCCCTCACCCGAATTTTCGATTGATCCGATTGGCGTTTCCATTCGTTAGGTGACTGGAGAAGATCAATTGCTCGTTTTGCCATTGTTTCAATATCACCGACATCACAGATATAGCCGGTTTCACCATCCTCAATCACTTCAGGAATTCCACCGACATTCGTTCCGATGCATGGCACACCTGAAACCATCGCTTCAAGTAAAACGAGACCAAAGCTTTCTTTTTCCGATAAAAGAAGGTTCAAGTCACTGATGGCCAATAGGTCATGAATGTTGTCCTGTCTGCCCATAAAAATCACTTGATCTTGTAAACCGAGCTTACCAACCAGATCGTATACTTTGCCGTATTCAGGTCCATCTCCGATTAATAACAATTTTGAAGAGACTTTCTGTGATACATGGTGAAATACGCGGACCACATCATCTACTCGTTTTACCTTGCGAAAATTAGAAATATGAATCAACACTTTTTCATCTGGCTGAATATGAAATTGGTCCTTCAATTTTGTCTGGTCGACTTCATCAAATGATTGGAGTTCGATGAAATTATGGATGACATGGATTGGCTTATCCGTTTGCAAAAGCTCTTCAGTCTGCGTTTTTAAGCTATTGGATACGGCCGTAACAGCATCGGATTCCTCAATCCCAAACCGGATCATATTGGTCAGACTGGGATCAATCCCGAGCACGGTGATATCCGTTCCATGAAGTGTCGTGATTACCTTGACATCCTTCTTTGCCATTTGCTTGGCCAGTAATGCACAAATTGCATGAGGCATCGCGTAATGTGCGTGAATAATATCTAGTTGCTCACGATCAATGACTTCAGCAATTTTACTGGCTAGCGATAAATCATATGGCGGATGTTTGAAGACAGGGTAATTCGCTACATCCACTTCATGGAAAAATATATTCGGGTCAAGCCGTCTCAACCGAAAAGGCATCGTTTGTGAAATGAAATGGACCTCATACTGATGATTCGATAAATGCATGCCAAGTTCAGTTGCTACCACACCGGATCCCCCAACCGTCGGGTAGCAAACCATTCCTATTTTTTTAGACATTATACGACGTCGTCGACTCCTTGATTTTTCTCCAATCAAGCCAACCATTTTCCATCCCTCGAACCATAATCTCGGCAGAAGCTTCATTCGTCGCTAATGGGATTCGATATACATCGCATAGTCTGAGCAATGCGGTGACGTCCGGTTCGTGAGGCTGTGCAGTCAGGGGGTCTCTGAAAAAGATGACTAAATCCATCGAGTTTGTCGCAATCTGGGCACCAATCTGTTGGTCGCCGCCAAGCGGTCCCGATTGAAAACGGGTAATTTCAAGACCAATCTCTTCATTAATCATTTTACCGGTCGTACCGGTAGCAAAAAGATCATGTTCTTTAAATATTTCTTTATAGGCCATGACAAAGTTCAATAGATTTCTTTTCCGTTTATCATGTGCAATCAGTGCAATATTCATTTTTTCACAACCTATTCCATTAAATTTTCAAGCCCATAGACAAAATCATCACGTTTCATCACTTCATGAACGGCTAACTCGACCCCACTCATGAACGATGCACGATCAGAAGAATTGTGGTTGATGGTCAATGTTTGTCCAGCCATCCCAAAAATGACTTCTTGCTGGGCAATGAACCCTGGCAATCTGACGCTATGAATTCGCATGCCATCAAGATCTGCTCCCCGCGCGTGATCGATCGTTTCTTTTTCATCTGGGTGACCTTGCTGATGTTTTTCTCGGACGCCTTGAATCAGTTGGGCGGTTTTGACTGCCGTACCGGATGGTGCATCCAATTTCTGATCATGGTGTTTTTCGATAATCTCGACATCCGGGAAGTACTTGGCCGCCTCTTTCGCAAATCGCATCATCAAAACGGCACCTAATGCGAAATTCGGGGCAATGACGATTCCTGTAGCATTTTCTTCACTTAACCCTTTCAATTCATCCAGTTGCTCGGTTGTGAATCCAGAAGTTCCGACGACGGGTCTGACCTGATGCAATAATGCTTGCTTGGCATGATGATATCCGGCCTCCGGATTCGTCAATTCGACCAATACATCTGCATTCACACGGTCAAATGCTTCTGTCGCATCTGTGAAAATCGGCGCGTCAAAATCCGGCAATCCTTCGATTTCACGGACCGACTTTCCTTGATTTATTCGGTCAATGCAGCCGACCAGTCGAAAGTGTTCCGTTCGTTCAATTAATGCTAATGCTTCTCTTCCCATCTTTCCTCGCGGTCCAGCCACAACCATATTTATTGTATCTGTCATGTTTGATTCTCCTTTTTCGTCCAACGGTTTTGGTCTCTATGTTCTATTTTGGACATGCTGATCTCAAATGCTTCATCTAAATCAATGTCAAGTGAGTTCGCTAATGTCACTAGAACAAAGTAGACATCGCCAAGCTCGTCCTTCACTGATTTTTCTTTTTCGGTTGATTTTTTCGGTTTCTCTCCATAATGATGATTGATTTCTCGGGCTAATTCACCCATTTCTTCCGTTAACCGAGCCATCATGGCTAAAGGCGAAAAATAACCTTCCTCAAATTGGCTGATAAATCGGTCGACACGTTGCTGTGTCTCTATTAAAGTCATCTCTTCTTTGCTCATATCAGTAACTCCTTACTCTAGAACGTCTAATCTAATGGTAGCTAAAGCAAGGAATTTTGACAAATTATAAAACTTTAATTGATGTCGTCATTGTCATTGTCTATAATGTTTGTGTCGGTTACATAGGAGGGGTTTCATGAAATTTCCGATCAAATTTAAAAATACATTGTTTATCATCATCGGTTCAGCTATCTTCTCATTCGGTATCGTCAATTTTAACATGGCCAATAATTTGACAGAAGGCGGATTCACCGGGATTACGCTTTTATTATATTTTCTCTTTTCGTGGGATCCTGCCATCATGAACCTTGTCTTAAATATACCAGTATTTCTTATCGGTTGGCGACTACTTGGATTATCAACATTTATTTACACAGTCATCGGTACGGTGATGGTTTCGGTCTTCTTATCCATTTTTCAAATTTATCCGTATGATTTTTCTTTACAAAACGATATGACGCTGGCTGCGCTCTTTGCGGGTTCATTTATCGGTGTCGGACTCGGGATTATTTTCCGTTTTGGAGGAACGACGGGTGGTGTCGATATCATTGCTCGTCTCGTTAATAAATATATCGGCTGGGGTATGGGCCGCACGATGTTTTTATTTGATGCGTGTGTCATTTTAGCATCTGTTATCTTTTATTTGGACGAAATCGAAGGTATGTACACATTAGTGGCTGTCTTCATCGCTGCTCGCGTCATTGACTTTATGGTAGATGGTGCGTATGCGGCAAGAGGGGCATTGATCATATCCGATTATGAGAAAGAGATTTCAGCCAAAATCCTTAAGGAGATGGATCGAGGCGTCACGGTATTGCATGGTAGCGGAAGCTATACAGGAGAGCAAAAACGAGTCATCTATTGTGTTGTCGGTCGAAATGAAATCATCAAGTTAAAGAACTTGATTAACGAAATCGACCCTCATGCCTTTGTTTCGATGATGACGGTCCATGACGTACTCGGTGAAGGATTTACGTTGGATGAAAATAAAAATCCCCTTGATTGATTCAGGAATGCTGAAATAAATGGTTAGAAAATAAATAAACCCCAAAAAGTAGCGATTATTTCAGGACTACTTTTTGGGGTTTATTATTTGTTTTAGTTGTTTTGGCTACTCAAGTACAACAGAATGAATCGTCCAAGCTCCATGACGGCAACTGCTGCTGCAGCAACATATGTCCATGCAGCCGCATTCAAGACTTTCTTCGTTTCACGGTGTTCGTTGTTCGTAATGACGCCTGTTGATACCAACTGTGTCATGGCGCGGTTGGATGCATCAAACTCCACTGGCAAGGTGACCAATTGGAATAACACGGCAAAGGCCATTAAGACAATTCCTGCTAAATAAAGGCCACTTGCACCTATAATCATCCCACCGATAATCAAAAAGTAAGACATATTGGAACCTAAGCTAGCCATTGGAACAAGTGCCGTACGGAATTTCAAGAAACCGTACCCTTGAGCGTGTTGAATAGCATGTCCAACTTCGTGGGCTGCAACGGCAGCTCCGGCTTGTGAGGGTTTGTGATAGTTTTCTGAAGACAGACGAATGACTTTTTGTCTGGGATCGTAATGGTCTGATAATACACCTTTTGTCTCTTCTACACGGACATCGTGAATCCCATTCTCTTGTAGAATCCGAAGAGCGACTTCCCTTCCTGTCATTTGGGAAGAGTTTGGTATTTGAGAATATTTTTTGTACGTATTTTTAACTCTGCTGCTCGCCCACATCGGCAAGATCAGCAAAACCGCAAAGTAAATCAGCATGGTTCCTATCGACATGTGAGATCCTCCCTATTTTTCTGTCTATAGGTCAATTTTAGTCAAACTTATCGTTTTTATCAACTTTTTTGCTCTGCTTCGATTGTTTATATTTTCTCCAGGAAACATATATTAATGAGCCGATTACGATTGTGAAAATGATGGAAGTCGTTAAGATAAAGTTTCCAATACTGGGCGTTTCACCGATTAAAACATCCTCGAAGAAGCGTTGCATGGTCCCATCTCCTCGGTTGAACCTTTGTATAGCTTATGCTATTAAAGTGTCATTTTAGAACGAGGAGACTTCATTCCATAACGGTAAACCAGCCAAATGGAAAGGATGCTGAGCCAAAATGTGAAATATCCGACATGATTCATTGAATCCGTCAATTGGTGGTAAATCGGCATCATTCCATACACATAATCAATCACATCATTATGCAATGTCCAAATTGCTGCCACGATGAGATGTTTCATTTCGATCCGGTAATATGAAGAATATAACAATCCTTGGATGGCCATTGCCCCATGTGAAACGAGGAGCATCAGTCCTGAAGGTGTGACTTCCGATAATTCAATGAAGGTCAACACGTTCATGACAACTGCCCAAACGCCATACTTGAATAGTGTGAGCATGGCTAAAGCCTGTATATATTTAAAATGCTTTCCCATTAAAAACCCGATCAAAACAATCGCAAAGAACAAGGAAGCTGTTGGAGAATCGGGCACGAAAGGAATAAAGATTGTCGGGGTGATTTCTAATTGCCATCCATACCATATGTATCCATAAATCGTTCCAAGTATATTGATGATCAGCAATAATACGACAAAGGTTCGATTCATCAATATAAATTTTAAGTCATTGAGCATATCTTCTCATCCGATCTTTAGTGCAATATTTGGTTTAAAAAAAGTCGGCAAAATCATTGGAATCGATTTTGCCGACTTTCAATTCATATTCGTATGAAAAAGGTTGGTTAGGCAGACTCTTCCTCGCCTTCACCATTTTCTTCTGAATCGGATTCTCCGCCTTCAGATTCTCCACCTTCTTCTGAACCTGAACCTTCGCCTTCAGAATTTGTTTCGACAATAAATTCCGCGAGTTGATTCAGTTCTTCATCCGTACCATTAAATAATCCTGCAGGCATCTCACCGATACCATTTTGTGCAATGTCCATAATGCCTTCTGCATCATAAGGAACACCGATCAATTCAGGTGCCATTCCTGGTACACCTTCTAAGTTTTCACCATGACAGCTCATACAGTTATTCGCATAGACTTCATAACCGGCATGGTCCGTATTGATCTCAACGTCTGCCATATTCTCTACAGAATATTGAGCTCTTTCTTCCCAGTCAACTGCAGCAACAGACTCATAGGTCAACCAAATGACAGAAGTGACAGCCAATAGCATCAATGTGACGGCAACCGGGCGCTGTGTTGGACGGCGACCTGGTTTGTTATCAAGGAATGGAGCAAGCAATAACGCACCAAATGCTAAACCAGGAATACCGATTGTACCGATCACGACATATTCAGCTGAAGCAAATTCATATTTCAATAATTCATATAAGAATAAGAAATACCAGTCAGGCAATGGAATATAACTTGCGTTGTTTGGGTCTGCCTGCAATTCCAATGGAGATGGATGTGCGGCAACTAAGCATAGAAACCCAATTAAGAACACTGCACCGACCAACCACTCTTTCAAAAGGAAGTTAGGCCAGAATGGTTCTGTTCTGCCTGGATATTCAGAGTAATCTTTTGGAACGTTCCGTTGGCGCTCCGCTTTGATTCTGGAGTCACCGACAAACTTCATGCCTTTACCTTTTTGCACAGTATTCCCTCCTTTTTGTATTCACTAATGAAATCCTATAGTGGTCCACTGATTCCTTGACGACGAATCATGATAAAGTGTGCAGCCAATAGTCCGAATAGGACAGCTGGCAAGAAGAATACATGAATCGCAAAGAATCTGGTCAGGGTCTGTGCACCGACGATGGTAGGATCACCGGCTAGTAATGTTTTCAGTTCAGTACCTATGAATGGTACACTTTCAGCAATTTCCAGTCCAACCTGTGTTGCGAAAAATGCTTTGTTGTCCCAAGGCAATAGGTATCCAGTAAACCCTAAACCTAAGATAACGAAGAATAATAATACACCAACAATCCAGTTCAATTCACGAGGCTTTTTATAAGCACCTTGGAAGAACACACGCAGTGTATGTAAGAAAATCATAACGATAACTACACTGGCTCCCCAGTGGTGCATCCCTCTAACAATTTGTCCGTGAGCGACTTCCGTCTGTAAGTAACGGACGGATTCCCAAGCATTTTCGATATCAGGTACATAATACATGGTCAAAAACATACCTGAAAGAATTTGGATGACGACTACGAAAAACGTCAAACCACCAAAACAATACACGAATGCTGAAAAATGGTGGGCTGGGTTTACGTGCTCAGGAACTTCGTGATCGGCAATGTCTCGCCAAATCGGCGTTACATCCAATCGCTCATCAATCCAGTCATACATTTTGCGTAACACGTATTATGCCCCCTCTCTTGCGTGCGTTTGAGGACTTAGATATAGTTTTCCATCCTCTATTTTGAAAGTGTACTCATGTAATGGTTCTGTCGGAGGAGTACCTGCGATGTTTACTCCATTTGCATCATAACGTCCGTCATGACAAGGACAGAAGAATTCGTTTTCATTTTGAGTTGCCCAGTCGACTGTACAACCTAAGTGTGTACATACTGGTGATAAAGCCAAAATATCTCCATTGCTGTTACGGTATACCCATGCAGTCCGTTCGACTTGAGATTCAACCCAACCATCTTTTTGATCGATTTGGAATGAGACTCGCTGTGGTGTGTCTGTGATTTCGTCTTCATCCAGGACATATACGAAATCTCCAGATTGCTCACCTTTCAGTAATGGGTCAACAGCGAAACCTACCATTGGTGCAACTAGCGCCGCACCCATAAAACCACCAACGCCCGTCAAGGTGTAGTTCAAAAACTGGCGACGAGAAACTTGGTTGTTCTTCTTATTGCTCATTCTTTTCCCCCCTCTACCATCTGATGCAACGAACAGGGTCTTTTCAAATACTTATTTATTAGGACAATATAATGATAGCGCATCGCTCGAAATGGGTCAATAAAAAACCCATTTAGACGAAAAGTTTTCATAATTATGACCAGCTTTCTTTGATTAAATCTTCAATATCAATAATCTGTGATTGGATCACTTCGCGTACTTCATTGGATTGCAAGTCCCCACTTTGAATGGACGGTAGCCAAATCAATTCACCATCAAGCGTCGATTGATGTTTTCGCCACTGTTTATCAAAGGTAAATAAAAACACCTGCTTAAATGGTTGCTTCAAGATCTCTGCCGTCATTCCATTCAGTCTCTCTAACTCTTTTTCTAGTGTACCGTTTTTCAGATAAGTATATACAGGCAATAGAAATAATCTTCCTTTTAATCGTTGTTCCAACTGATGGGTATATAATGCCATCAACTCTTGTTGGAATGAAGTTTGCAGCATATCCTCATCGTTATCAACAGCATAAGGGACAAGTGGAATCACCGCGGTGTCAATATATTCTTTTGCGGAAATGTATTGTTTGATGTCATTCTGGATCCATTTCATTGTCTTTCACCACCCCTAATCGGTTTGCTTTGCGTTCAGGTCATTCAACTGTTTGCTCCACTTCAGAAAAGCTTTTTCGTCCCCTTGGTCCAAAGCTTGGTTTATTTTTTGTTCGATTGCTTTGCGTTGGTTCACTTTCTGAAAATTATCCAGAAAATGATCGATCGCTTCATAATCTTGATTGTATAAATAATAGTCATCCGGAAGATACGGGTTTTCTTCCAAGACACTCGAATACATCATGGACTGGCGAACGTTCTGAAAGATTAATTCGATATATAATGTTTTGTCCGGATTCATCCGAATGTCATGAAAGGCCTTATCCACATCCGTCGTTACGATATGTTCTTTATAAAAACGGAACGGTCGATTTTCGTCTTCCACATTCGATAAGATGATGCTTCTGGGGGTCAGATGAGCTTCATAGATGAAATGGACCTTCTTTAAAAGCTGCTGTCTTTTCATGATATATTCAAGTAACCAAACCACCTCGCGTTGCTCTGGCGGATGATTGATCAAATACCAACGAATGAACGATTGTTTATCTTGGACATTCACACCCATGAAGCTCACCTCCTTATGATTCTGTTAATCGGCTAACAAATTCTTTGACCTCTTCATCTTCCGGCCGATGGGTCAAATAGGCCTCTAGTGAGCTAAGGCTTTTCTCCCGCTCACCCTCTTCATTCATAAAATAACCATATTCCTTCAGAAAATCAGGATTCTCACGGAAAGTCGGAAAAGCTTTTTCGTACATTCCTTTTGCTTCTTCAAACTTCTCCAACTCATACAGCGTTTGCGCTTTTCTCCAATAGAACAATTCTGGAAATCCTTCATAACGCATTAATTCATCTAAGAGTTCATTCGCTGCATCATAATCCTCAGCATCCTCGTACAACTCAAGCAATCGTTCGGCAGCTTCTTCAAATCCTGGATCGATCGATAATGATTGTTTCAAATAATGTTCCGCATTTTCTCTTTTTCCTAATTCAACGGCATATTCTGCAGTCAACAAATACAATTCATTGTTGAATTCGTCTTTCTGAATGCCTTGTTCTAAGATATCATACGCTTCTTGTACGGCACCTTCTTCATGCATAGACGTCGCTAACAATGAGTAGACGCTCGTGTAATCTGCATCGATATCGATCAGCTTTTGCCAAGCTTCAATCGCTACCGGATACCGCTCCAACTGGTAGGCCGTATAGCCGTATTTAAACAATTGATCCGGGTGCGTTAATTCGAGCGATTCATAGTAGCGGAGGGCTTCTTCCCAATTGCCAAGTGAGGATAGGGATTCGGCTAAACGTTCCTGAATATTCACAAGTGATATGTCTTCTTCAAGTCGCTCGAGTCGCTCATAATACGGAATCGCTTTCTGGAATTCCCCATTTGAAAAAGCCAACTCAGCAAGGGCGAGGTCAATGATCGGTTCATTCGGTGCAAGATCTTTTGCTTCCAATAATTTCTGCTCAGAAACTTCAAAGAGCCCCTGTGATTGGTATAGATCAGCCAATTGCACAAGAGCAGGTACATAAGCCTCATCCTCTGGTTCGATGGTTTCCATCAAATCGATCACTTTTTCATCATCACCTAGATCGGTGTAAATTTCGGCAAGCAGTAATTTGATATGCGCATCTTCTGGATATAAGAGCAATAAATCCTCATAGATCGCAATCGCATCATTCATCAAGCCCCACTCTTGAAAAAGTTGAGCGATCTCCAGTCGTTCTTCTTCCTCAGCGGTTCGCTGATACTCTTGAAGAAGCTGAATGGCTTCGGTAATTTTTCCTTGGTCTTTCAGTTGAATAGCCTGGTTAATGATATCCATTCTAATGAATCACCTTCCTTACTTCTGTCATACGGTGGACGAATCATTACCGATCAAACGCGAAAAGTCATCAAAAAAGTCAGGATAAGAAACCTTCACACATGTTCGGTCGTCCAACACGACATCATCTTCTGTAATCAGGCTGGCGATCTGAGCCATCATCGAAATTCGGTGGTCCCCGAAGGTTTGGATGTCCCCACCTTGCAGCTTTTGTTTTCCGGTAATTTCCATTCCCTGTTCCGTCTGCTTTACGGTGGCTCCCAAGACTTCCAGTGCTTGGACAATCGCTTGGATTCGATCGGTTTCTTTCCATTTCAGTTCTTCGATATGTTCGAGCCTTGTCGTCCCATCTGCTTGCGTCGCAATTAACGCAAGGATCGGTATTTCATCAATTAATGTAGGGACTTCTTCTTCCATTAATGTGGTTGAAGTTAATGTTGAATAACGTGCTGTAATGGTTCCGATCGGTTCGTTATTGACCGTTCGTTCTTCAGAAATGTGTATGGTTGCTCCCATTCGTTTCAATACGTCTACGAATCCGGTTCGTGTCGGATTTAAACCGACATCTTCAATCGTCACTTCACTACCTGGCGTAATCAGTGCTGCAGCAATCCAATAGGCAGCAGAGGAAAAGTCACCGGGTATCATCGTATCTTTTACCATTAATTGCTGTTTTCCTTTGAGCGTAATCGCCTGACGTTCTTTTGTCAAATGAATCCCGTAGGCTTCCATCATGCGTTCGGTATGGTCACGAGAAACCGCTTTTTCAATGACGGTCACATCGACTTCTCCAGTTAATCCAGCCAGTAAGAGGGCAGATTTGACTTGAGCGCTGGCCACAGGCATGGTGTAGGTCATATCTTGTAGCTTACTCCCCTCGATCTGCATCGGCAAATGTCCATTTGTTTTATAATAATGAACATTCGCACCCATTTCCTCGAGTGGAATGGTAACCCTTTTCATCGGACGTTTTGAAAGTGACTGATCCCCGGTTAGGTCCACTCGAAAAGGCAAAGCAGCCAAAACACCCGACAACAAACGGGCAGTCGTACCTGAATTGCCTAAATCAATGGGACGATTCGGTTGGTTAAAGCTACCCATTCCGTCACTTTTGATTTTCACATGGTCCTCACCTATTTCTGTACGCACCCCAAAAGCTTCAAATGCTTCAAGCGTCCGTAGGCAATCTTCTGCCTGCAGGAAACGGTGGATCGTCGTTTCACCTTTTACTAAACTGGCAAAGATCGCTGCACGATGGGAAATTGATTTGTCACCAGGAACCCTCAACGTTCCTCGAATTGATTTAAAACTGTTCAATAAACTCACCTTGATTCCATCGGGTTATAAACGAGCCGATCAATTCTATCATGAACTGTGGATCAAATGCTTGTAAATAAGGTTCTCCCGGATTTTTTAGCAACACCATTTGGATTTGGTTGCCCACATTTTTCTTATCATGGGTCATATTCCGGAAAATTTCTTCTGTTGTGTTCTGAGGAAGTTCCAATGGGTAGCCAAATCGGTTGACCCAGTCCAATAAGTTTTCGACTAGGGATGAAGATATCATCTGGTTCTGCTGCTTGGAGACCCAAAGAGAAAAGAACATTCCGACCATGACACATTCCCCATGAGTGCGTTGGGTTTTCGTCTCTAATGCCTCCAGTGCGTGACCAAATGTATGTCCAAAATTCAAATAAGCACGGATCCCATCTTCCTTTTCATCACGCTCGATAATGTCTTGCTTAACTTGAATCGAGCAGACGAGGACCTTCTCAAATACCTCACTTGTATAATCGATTTCTGGATGAACCTCACTGAGTAGTTGTTCATAGAGTTTTGTGTCATCAATCAATCCATGCTTAATGACTTCGGCAAGACCCGAGCGCTTTTCTTGCTTATTTAATGTCTTAAAAAATTCCAGATCAACAATCACTTGATGTGGTGGATAAAAACTTCCGATGATGTTTTTCTTTCCGGAAAGGTTAATGGCGACCTTCCCACCGATACTGCTATCATGAGCAAGCAAGGTTGTTGGCATTTGAATGAATCCGATTCCTCTTGCATAGGTAGCTGCCACAAATCCAGCGAGATCACCAACCACTCCCCCACCCAAAGCCAGAATTGCGGAATTCCGGGATACGCGGTGGTTTAGTAGGAACTTCTGTAACTTTTCGTACATTGCAAATGATTTGGACGCCTCTCCAGAAGGAATGGTATACGTTAATATACGGAATTTTTTATCCAAAGTGGCTATGCAATCGTCTAAATAGATGTTTTTGACGTTTGAATCAGTCACAATGATGATTTGCTCATAAGGATGGCGGATGATGGTGTCGAGTGAATGTCTTAACCCTTTTCCAATCATAACCGGATACGTATGAGAAGCGGCTTTTACGCGAATTTCCTTCAAAACAACCGGATCCTTTCTCTGTATGTTGCAACTGATTCGCTGAATTGTTCCATGAAGTCTGAAGGGAACTGCTCGAGCATCGCTGAAGCGACTTCCCATGCGACGATATGTTCCATGACGACAGAAGCTGCCGGTACTGCACACGCATCAGAGCGTTCGACACTCGCCTTGAACGGTTCCTTCGAATCAATATCCACACTATTCAGTGGTTTATAAAGTGTTGGGATCGGCTTCATCACACCTTTAACGACAATCGGCATTCCCGTTGTCATTCCACCTTCAAATCCTCCAAGTCGGTTGGTTTCACGATAATAACCTTTGGATTCGTCATAACTGATTTCATCATGCACTTCACTACCTCGTTTGCTTGCTACTTCGAATCCATCTCCGAATTCGACGCCTTTAAAGGCATTGATGCTCATGACCGCTCTGGCAATTTTTCCATCCAATTTTCGGTCATACTGAACATGCGATCCTAATCCGGCAGGGACCCCTTCCACATGAACTTCACAAATCCCGCCGATGGAATCGCCATCTTTCTTCGCTTGATCGATAGCTTGTTTCATTTCCTCTTCAACAGATCGATCGATGACATAAACCGGTGACTCATTGGAAATGCGCACTTTTTCCTGCACCGATAAGTCCGGTACATCTTTCGCTTTCACTTGATGGATTTGTTTCACAAAACCGACGACTGAAATCCCGACTTCCTTCAGTAGTTTTTTTGCTACCGCACCGGCAGCCACACGTGCAGCCGTTTCTCTAGCAGATGAACGCTCCAGAACATTTCGGATGTCCCGGTGATTATATTTTAATGCACCATTCAAATCCGCATGGCCCGGACGAGGTTTGCTGATGCGACGTCTGACTTCAGTCTCATCCAACATTGGCTCAATCCCCATGACGTCGGTCCAGTGCTTAAAATCGTCATTTTTCAATACTAAACTGATGGGCGAACCGAGGGTATACCCGTGTCTGACCCCGGAAGTAATCTCAATCAAATCTTTTTCGATCTTCATTCGACGACCTCTACCGTGACCACCTTGCCTGCGGATCAATGAATCATCGATATCGGCAGCCAATAATTCTAATTGTGCGGGAATCCCTTCGATAATGGTCGTTAATTGTTTACCATGTGATTCACCAGCTGTTAAGTACCGCATTGACTATGACCCCCGTTTAACTTTCTGATAAAAGAATGTATCAATCGCTTCAAATCCATATTTCTCTGGCTGGAAGATTTGTTCCGTACTTCCGACAAATAAAATACCGCCTTCTCTCAAATGCTTGGCAAATTGTTTGTAGATAAATGTTTTGGCCTCATCCGTAAAATAAATCAAGACGTTTCTGCAACAGATCAAATCGTACTGATCCGAATAATCATCTGCAAGCAAATTGTGTTTTTTGAAGGTAATGACCTGCTTAAGCTCATTAGAAACTTGATAAAATTCATTGTTCTTATTGAAATAAGTTGTTTTTTGTTGAGGTGTAACTTCTTTTAGCGAGCGTTCGTGATAAATCCCTTGCTCAGCTTTATGTAATACCGTTTCATCCAAATCCGTCGCAAGAATTCTGATTTGGTTCCAATCCAGGAACTCGTGCAAAAGAATCGCCAGCGAATACGGCTCTTCACCCGTTGAACAAGCTGCACTCCATACATTCACTTTTCTCTGATGCTCAATCAAATCAGGGAGAAGGTTCGTTCGCAAGCGTTCCCATCTTGAAGGGTTTCGAAAAAATTCAGAGACATTGATGGTCATTCGGTCCAATAGTTCGTGCAAGAGTTGTTCATCGCGCTTGACGGCGCGGAAATAATCAGCAAATGTTTGAAACCCTCGTTTATCTCGTAAAGAAGTCAATCGTCTTTTCATTTGTTTTTCTTTATATAAACCTAAATCGATTCCTGTCTGTCTTTTGATGGCTTGTACAAAATCTGCATAATCGGTTGTCACATGCTTTCTCCCCTAATCGAATACTAACTCTATTATAAAGAAGTAAGTTTGTTTTTGCTATTGATGAAACAAGAGAGTAAAAGGGCAACCAAATTAAAAACCAGCTGCATTCGCAGCCGGTTGAGAAAAATTTTATTTAATAGACCCAGTTCTCATCATTTTTCTGATAATCAACTAATTCTTCTTCCAAGAAAAACAACTCGATTTCACGTTTGGCAGACTCTTCAGAATCAGAACCGTGAATGACGTTCTTGCCTACAGTCAATCCGAAGTCGCCACGGATGGTAGCTACATCTGCGTCTTGTGGATTGGTTGCCCCCATCATTTTACGCGCTGTCGCGATGACATTTTCACCTTCCCAAACCATCGCGAAAACCGGTCCGGATGTGATGAAATCGACTAGCTCACCAAAAAACGGCTTGTCACTATGCTCACCGTAATGGGTCTCAGCAAGATTCTGAGAGATTTGCATCAATTTCGCACCTGCCAATTTAAATCCTTTGTTCTCAAAACGAGAAACGATGTCACCGACCAAATTACGTTGTACCCCATCAGGCTTGACCATTACGAATGTTCTTTCCATGATTCAAACACCTCTTCTATAATTTATTCTTTTCATTCAAACCGTAAAAAGTTTATCAAAGATTGGCGAAAATTACAATTTAAATCGCCACGATTGACGGCATTGGAGGATGCGTTAATATTTTCGTTTGCCCAAATAAACCGCAATTTTCCGCAATGTCTTTTTGATCGGATGGTTCGGCAACTGCTGTAATGCATCCAATGCCCGGTCCAAATAACAATCGCTCCACGAATAAGACTGTTCAATCGCTGTTGACTTCCGGATTGTTTGGATTGTATGTTCAATTGCTTCTCTGTTTTCGTACGTAGGCTCGTGAAAATAGGTCTCGATTGATTTTCGTGAAGCAACGTCATTCTGCAAAGCCAAAATAGTCGGCAATGTTAGATGCCCATTCAAGAGATCACTTCCGACGGGCTTACCGAGTTCTTCTTCTGTCGCGGTGAAATCCAGTATATCGTCGATGATTTGATAGGCCATGCCAATATAATAACCAAAATCCTTCAGATGCTTGATTTCTTCATCTGAACAATGGCCAGAGATTGCACCAAGCTCAGTACTTGAAGCAATTAACAACGCCGTCTTCCTTTTGATCCGTCTGAAGTAACGGATCAGGCTTTGGTCGATGGAATAACGGTCGTGCAATTGTTCAATCTCACCAATGGTTAACTGATAAATCGTATTGGATAACACCTTGTGCAATCTTGGCTCATGCATTTGGTGCAACAATTCGACTGCTTTGGCAAAAATAAAATCTCCCGTAAACATGGCCGTCCCATTGTCCCATGCATAATTTACGGTCGGTCTGCCTCTGCGGATGGTTGCATGGTCAATCACATCATCGTGTACCAAAGATGCCATATGAATCAGTTCAAGTGAAACAGCAACGTGGATGACATCTTCTCGGTCGGCTTGGCCAAATTTCGATGCCAGCAAAACGAAAACAGGGCGAATTCGTTTGCCGCCCGCCTCTAACAGGTGATTGGACGTATCGCTGATCGTTGTGCGTTCTGCGGTTGTGATTTCCTTGATTTTATCTTCTACCTGTTCGATCTCAGGCTTGATGGTCGATAATGTGGTCGCAAGTTTCATCCGTTTCACCTTTTTCTCTTTATTTGGTACCTAAATGCATGGCAGCGGCGCCCAGTGCATAAGACTTCACTTGAACGGTTTTAAATCCAGCTTGGCTAAACATATCCTTCAATGTTTCTTTATCAGGGAAATTTTTTGTGGATTCGTGTAACCAAGCATATTCATCGTAGCTTTTCGCAAAGAGCTTCCCGAAAAATGGCATAATGTGGCGGAAATAAAAGAAATATAATTGTTTGTACACGGGTAGGGTCGGTTGGGATGTTTCCAAGCAAACAACTTTTCCACCTGGTTTGACGACGCGATACATCTCCTTTAACACCTGATCATAATCGGGAACATTTCGCAGTCCAAACCCGATTGTCACATAATCAAAGGAATCGTTTTCATACGGTAAGTTCATTGCATCACCGTGTGTGAACGTAATGTTTTCTATTTCTTGTTCTTCAATTTTCTTTTCACCGATCGATAACATGTTTTGACTAAAATCGAGTCCGACCACATTTCCTTCCTCTCCAACAGCCGAAGATAAAGCGATGGACCAATCTCCTGTTCCGCAACAAACATCCAGGCAATCTGAGCCCTCTTCGACATTCATTCGTTTCATGACATCTTTTCGCCATGATTTATGACGTTGAAAGGAAATGATGGAATTCATTTTATCGTAGCGGTTATATATCTTTTCAAAAACAGAATGTACTTTTTCTGATTTCGTTTGAGGATCCATTCGTTTTCCTACTTTCATTGGCAGTTAATCAGTTCGGCTTCCAACTGTACCTTTCTCTCTTTCCAAACCTCACCTATTTTTCTCTCAGATTGCATCCGGTTCATCCAAAACGGTTGCTCACGAAAAATAAAATGATAGGCAATTCGTTTCCGCTCTGTCGGGTATTGTTCAATCGAATAATAATCTGCATAGGCATCGAATAAGCCCATGTAGATCGTTTCGATGGCATCCATCTTTTCTTCATCCGACAACGCTTGATTATGAAGTAACTCCATTTTCAATTGGTTGATTCGCTTCACAGGTTGGACAAAGTGATGAAGAGCGTCCAGCTTACCATGACCGGCCAATAGCTTATAGAACCAGGCACTATGATAGTCCCCAAGCAACGCATTCATCTGGTTGGACTCTTCCGTTTCGGTCGGAAGATATTCAGGCGTAAAACGAAATTCAACCAAATCATGGATTTGCAGGGAGATTTGCATATGGACAACGGCATCAAAAACGACTTGATCATCTTCTTCATTGAGCCGCGAAAGCTGATGAAAGAAATATAATTGATCATTTAAACGGACCATTTCATAATGTCTTTCATCGACGTAAGTATGTTTAAAACGATTCAAAAAATCGTTGACGAATTGTTGGTTCGATTCATTAATTAGATTCAAGCAAATCACCCAGCCACTTTTGTTCTTTGACTCCTCTGATATTTTAGCATGTTCGCTTCAATTTCGCTAACATGACGAAACTTTTTTATGCAAAATAAAAAGAGGCTGGGACAAAACCCAGTAAAATAAAAAATCGTGGAGATTCATCTTATTGATGTGTCTCCACGATTTTTCTATAGAAATTTTAATTAATTGTATAAACAAAAAGAATCCCCTTTGGTAAAATTGTAATAACCACAAAACAACCAACAAAGGAGGATTCTTTATGTTTAAACATTATAACATGAATCAAGTGGTTTTGCCTTTAGATTTAGAAGTAAAATTAGATAAAGATGATAATGGTTACACGGTAAACGATCTAATCGAACAAATACCAGATGAGGCTTTTACTCAGTTCTCTCGTCACACAGGCTGTCCTGCTTATCATCCAAAAATGATGATGAAAATTATTTTGTGCGCCTACACTCAATCGGCTTTTTCCGGAAGGAAAATAGAAGCTATGGTTAAAGATAGTGTACGGATGATGTGGTTGGCTCAAGGCTATGAACCCAGCTATCGAACGATTAATCGATTTCGAGTCCAACCAGAAGTTAAAGAGTTAATCCGTCAATGTTTTGTACAGTTTCGCTGCCAACTCATCAAAAACGAGTTGATTGATGAAGAAGCCATTTTTATTGATGGAACCAAGATCGAAGCAAACGCCAATAAATTCACATTTGACTGGCGAAAATCTACAGAAAAGTACAGTGACAGTTTAATCGAAAAGTCTAATCAGATGTATGATGAACTGTTAGAGAATGAAATCATTCCAGGAATTGAACGGGAAAGTTCAGATGAACTTTCAGTTGAAGAGCTATCAACCATTGCGGAGCAACTAGACGAGAAAGTGCAAAAATACAATCAAAAGATTAAAGAGAATGACAATGGCCAAGAACGGAAACACCTTCGGTCAGAGCGCAAAGCGCCTAAGCAATACCGCAAGCAATTTCAGGGTTTTGTACAGCGCAAACTCAAGTATCAATCGGATATGGAGATATTTGGTGAAAGAAATAGTTATTCAAAAACGGATCACGATGCCACGTTTATGCGTATGAAAGATGACTATATGAAGAACGGACAACTAAAGCCAGCCTATAATGTACAACTGGCGACCGAAGGTCAATTTGCGCTTGCGTATGATGTTTTCCCGAATCCTACGGATACAAGAACATTGCTTCCCTTCCTAGATCATATCGAGGAGCATTTTTTTGATTTACCAAACTATATTGTCGCAGATGCTGGGTATGGCAGTGAAGCTAACTATGCCGATATTATTGAGAATCGCGATTGCACACCACTGATTACATACAATCAATACAGAAAAGAAAATCAACGGAAGTATAAAAATGATCCATTCAACACGAAGAATTGGCAATATGATGAGGAAACGGATTCTTTTACTTGTCCAAACAATCGACAATTAACGTTCCGTTATGTCTCTAAACGTACAGATCGTTATGGCTTTACTAGAACTTTCAAAGTTTACGAGTGTGAAGATTGTTCCGGTTGCCCCTTACGGTCTATGTGTACGACCGCCAAAGAAGGCAACAACCGAAGAATTTTATACAACCAAAAATGGGAGCAACAAAAAGAATATACACGTGAAAAGCTTTCAGACGAAAAAACTGGGGAAATCTACAGTAAGCGTAAAGTTGATGTAGAACCGGTTTTTGGATTTCTGAAGGCTAATTTGAGTTTCACTCGCATGTCCGTTAGGGGCAAAGCGAAAGTGGCAAATGAATTAGGATTTGCGTTCATGGCTGTAAATCTAAGAAAACTTACAGCCATGAACAGTGGGCATAGTGGACCTTACGATAAATACACCAAAAAAAATGGTGCCAATCATTTAAATATTATGATTGGCACCATTTTTAATTATTTGAGGCTAGTTATGTCCCAGCCTCTTTTCAACGTTCGCCCTATGTAACTGCTATTTCACAGCATCCTTTAGGGCTTTACCAGCTTTAAATGCTGGGACTTTACTTGCAGGGATATCGATTTGTTCACCAGTTTGAGGGTTACGTCCCTTACGAGCAGAACGCTCACGTACCTCAAAGTTACCGAAACCAATAAGCTGTACTTTTTCTGATTTTTTCAATGATCCAGTAATCGCCTCGAATACTGCATCCACTGCGTTAGAAGCATCTTTTTTAGAAAGATCGGCTTGTTCAGCAACAGAATTGATTAAATCCGTTTTGTTCATCCGTCTCACCTCCTCTCAAAGAGTGAGTTGACATCTATTAAATTGCTTATGGAAATCAGTCATTCCCACAGCAACTTAATGGTACAAGGAAGTTCTCATTTGAATATCATGATTTTAGTTAAACAAAAATCATCGCCTGCTGCAAGTCATAGCAAATATCCAAACCAACTGATACAGGCCTTTCTGATGCAATCATTGCAGGCAAAGGGCTTAGCGTATTTGAATCGTATCACAAGCATAACCCTGTTTCAATATAAAAATGCCTAAAAAACCTAATTTATCAACGTTTTAAGACATATTTCTCATTTGAAACACAAAAAAAGCGACAGTATATGTCGCTTTTAGGAAATTATAGGATAATGGCGATGAGTCCACCACTGCCTTCATTAATGATTCGTTCTAATGTATCTTTTAATTTATAGCGAGCATGTTCAGGCATCAGTGTCAGTTTGGCATGGATTCCTTCCCTGACGATTGAGCTAAGCGATCGCCCGAAAATATCCGACTTCCAGATGGATAATGGGTCCTCTTCGAAATCTTGCATCAAGTATCTGACGAGTTCTTCGCTCTGTTTTTCTGTTCCGATAATCGGTGCAAATTCCGATTCCACTTCGACTTTGATCATATGGATCGATGGTGCGACAGCTTTTAATCGGACACCATACCGTGGGCCCTGGCGAATGATTTCTGGTTCTTCAAGCTTCATGTCTTCGATGGCTGGATTCGCAACACCGTATCCTGTCTGTTTGACCATGGCGATGGCTTCTTCGAATTGATCGTATTCTCTTTTTGCATCCGCATAGTCCTGAATGAGCTCCAAAAGATGGTCTTTCCCTCGAATCTCAACACCGACAATCTCGTTCAGCACTTGATCGTATAGCTCATCCGAAGCATGTAAGTCGATTTCCGCGACCCCTTCGCCCATTTCCATTCCGGAAAGTCTAGCTTCCGTTACAAACTCATAATCGTAGAAATTTCCGACGACGTGGTCGACATCCCGCAGGCGGCGTATGTCTTTCACCGTCTCTTGGATGGCATCTTGGAACTGTCTGCGTAACCAATGTTCCTCTTTTAAGGACATCACCCAGCTAGGGAGGTTGACATTGACTTCGATGACAGGAAACTCAAAGAGTGCTTCACGAAGGATGTTATGGATGTCTCCTTCTCTAAGATCCTCAACAGATACTGGAATGACCGGAATGTTGTATTTTTCGGCCAATTCATTTCGAAGCTCAATGGTATCTTGATCATGTGGCCGAGAGGAGTTCAACACCATGATAAATGGTTTGCCGACCTCCTTCAATTCTTCTACGACCCGTTCTTCGGATTCTACATAATCTTTTCGTGGAATTTCACCGAATGAACCGTCTGTCGTAACGACGACACCGATTGTCGAGTGTTCTTGAATGACCTTCCGAGTCCCGATTTCCGCCGCATCATGAAATGGTATGGCCTCTTCGTACCATGGCGTATGAATCATTCTTGGACCATTCTCATCCTCAAAACCTTTTGCACTGTCGACTGTATAACCAACACAATCGACCAATCTTACCTTCACTTCCAGCCCATCATCCACAGAGATTTGTACAGCATTGTTCGGTATGAACTTTGGCTCTGTCGTCATGATGGTTTTCCCTGCTGCACTTTGTGGTAGTTCATCTGTTGCACGATCACGTTCTTCCTCTGATTCGATATTCGGCAAAACGACTTGATTCATAAATTTCTTGATGAATGTTGATTTGCCTGTACGAACCGCTCCGACAACGCCTAAGTAGATATCTCCGTTTGTCCGTTTCGATATGTCATGGAACACGTTGAAATTATCCATCTAATCCCTCCGACCTTTTATACAGTATCGATCAACTGTTATTCGTATGCATTAATAACTTATGATGTTGTCCTACTTGATTATGCCAAGAAAGATATAAAAAAATAGAGATTCTACAGCTCCTAGTAGAATCTCTATGCTTATGCGTTGATATTATTCAGCTTGTTTCAAAATAATTTCATCGTTTTCCAAAAACATAGCTGGTGAATAAGCAGGAACAATTGGATAATGTTCAGCAAGAAGATAGCGAAGATCGCCATCGTAAGCATCAATTCCCTCGCGCTCCATCAGTTGGTAAACATCAGGCCGGAAATCGACCTTCGCTTGTCCCTCTTTCCCTAAAATAATATCCAATTCTTGTCCCGAATAAGGACTTTCGACGGTATAGCCATTGTTTAATTCTAGCTTATTCGGATCGATCGTAAAAATGCCATCACCAATCCGTTCGCCAAAGGGTGCATAATTGTTTTTGTTCCGGTATAAATTGATTTCATAGTTCACCGTACGAAGCCGTTGCGTTACCCGCGAATCGACAACTTTTACTTTCGGTTCCTCTTCTACATCAATGAGAACATAAGTATAAGGGCCACCGCCCGCATACGAATTGCCAGGAACTTCACCCATTATCCCCTGCTCCCGTAACACTTGAAAATCAATGGGATATTTAATGAAAATAGGGGTTTCCTGGTCTCTTGTTTCAATCGGCAACAATCCATTATTTGCTTCCCGATATTCATCGACAGCTGCTTGGACACGATTGAGTTGTTCGTCATTGGTTGCTTCATTTTCACTTAATTGATCATTTGGGTAAAGACATCCTGATAAAAGGATGCTTGTCAGGATGATTACTAACATTCGCATAATTAATCCCTCATTCTGCAGTTGGTCCGCTTAGAACGATATAGAAAATAATAATTCCACCGACGAGTAAGCAAACATACGCCAAAAGTGTCGTAATAAATTTCAATACGCCCGATAATTTATTGCGCGCCAAGATAATTAAACCGGTAGATGCAAAGAGTAAAATCATTCCGCCAAACGATATGTACATATTCAACATTGCTTGAGACATGTTACTACCTCGCTTTCTTCCTCCAAAATTATACCATACAATCCTTGTGCATATTAAGGAGTTACCATTGAAAGCTTTGTGAATTCTTATCATAGAAAGATTTTCAGACCATCAGAAGCATTTTAACCATGCATTGAGCTATGAAAATGCTCTTCTCAGTGTACTGTTCGGTTTTCTCACTGCGTTGAACGATGAAAAATCACATCTCAACGCACTGATAAAGGAAAAATCCGCGTTGAATCATCCAGTTTCAAAACCGATTATAAGAAAACCAGTGAGCGTACATCCTTGATCACACTAACGATTTTTGAACAAAAATAAAAAGAGGTGTAGGGGCATACACCTCTTCAGACTAATTCCTCACAAGCAGCTCAACATTCCTTCACCATATCATATGAGTATCATATGGGTTTGCAAAGTTCGCCTGCCTATCTCACGCTAATTTTTAAAAATTTGTTGTAGCATATTTGCATCCATCGACTTATTCTTCTTCGTCACCAATTCGACAATACGGTCTTCTTTATCCTTGCTGACAGGTTTATTGGCCATTTGACCAAGTTGTCTGACAAGCTTTCTGACCGTCTTCTCATCTGAAAAATTTGCGCTTTGCATCGCATTGGCCACTTGCATGATTTCCTGTGGTGAAATTTGAGCTTTCTTGTTCAGATGGTTCATAATTTTCTTCTGAATGTCGTCTCCCATCGTGTTTCCTCCTTACGAATGCATTCATATTACTATATGCATTGCGAGGAAACCTGTTCGTTTCAATCTATTGAAGACAGTTTTCAGACGAAAAAATAGTTATTGATCATATCCATCAGAAGAAAGTGCGTTCAGCTCATTTGTTTTTCCGCGGCGCATCAGGTCGTCAACGACTTCTTTTGGGTCTTTCTCGTTGAATAAAATTTCATAAATTCCTCGTGTGATTGGCATATCGACACCTGTTTTTTCGGCAAGCTGATGGACAGCCTTTGTCGTACGGACACCTTCAACGACCATACCCATTTGATCCAGCACGTCATCTAAGACATATCCTTTTCCAAGCATATTCCCTGCTCGGTAATTTCGGCTATGTTGACTCGTGCAAGTCACGATGAGATCACCGATGCCTGTGAGTCCAGCAAAAGTCATTGGCGTTGCTCCCAGTTTAATGCCAAGCTTTGCGATTTCAGCCAAGCCACGGGTGATCAACGCAGCCTTTGCATTATCCCCATGGCCGAGTCCATCTGAAATGCCGGCACCCAATGCTATGATATTCTTTAATGCGCCGCCAATTTCAACACCGATGAAATCCTCGTTGGTATATACACGAAAAACATCATTCATGAATAGATCCTGCACTTTTTCTGCCATTTTCATATTCTTGGAGGAAACTGTAACCGTTGTCGGTTGTTGTAGTGCAACTTCCTCTGCGTGGCTCGGTCCCGAAAGAACAACAACTTTTTCACCGAAAGAATCACCGAGTTCTTCTGACAACATCTCAGAGATTCGTTTATGGGTACCAGGTTCGATTCCTTTGGATGCGTGTATAATCAATTGATCAGCCGATAAATGAGGCTTGACCTGCTTTGATACATCCCGGATTGCTTTGGTAGGTACGACAAAAAGAATAGCATCACTTCCGGTCACTGCTTGAGCGAGATCATGATAGCCGACGATATTTTTTGGTAACGTGACTTCAGGCAAATAGTGCCGATTGGTTTTCTGATCATTGATTTCTTGTGCTTGTTCTTTCCGGTGTGACCATAATCGAACTTCATGTCCGTTTTGTGCCAAAACAATCGCCAAAGCGGTTCCCCAGCTACCTGCTCCAAGCACACTTATCTTTTTCATTGTTCCACCCCGATTAACTTCTTCTTCTTGCATATATTTTTACCGGTGTCCCTTGAAAGCCGAACGCATCACGAATTCGGTTTTCAAGAAATCGTTCATACGTAAAGTGCATCAACTGTGGGTCGTTCACGAAGACAACAAAGGTCGGTGGTTTCGTGGCGACTTGTGTTGCATAGAGAATTTTCAACTTTTGGCCTTTAACCGATGGCGTCGGGTTGACCGCTAACGAATCCTCAATCACTTCATTCAATACATTGGTTTTCACACGCTTGGCATGGTTTTCCCCAGCCAAAGTGACAGCAGGCAGCAATGTGTGCAATCTCTTTTTCGTTTTAGCCGATAAAAACACAATGGGCGCATAGCTCAAAAACTGAAAATGCTGCCGAACTTCCTTCTCAAAATCACTCATAGCTTCTTGACTTCGTTCGACGGTATCCCATTTATTGACGACGATCACAATCGCCCGCCCAGCTTCATGTGCATAACCTGCTATTCTTTTGTCTTGTTCACGGATTCCAGTTTCGGCATCAATCAAAACGAGGACGACATCCGAACGTTCAATCGCTCTCATCGCACGTAGCACACTATATTTTTCTGTTGCTTCATAAACTTTTCCGCGTTTTCGCATTCCGGCTGTATCAATAATGGTGAAATCTTGTCCCTCTCTTGTAAAAGAGGTGTCCACCGCATCCTTTGTCGTTCCTTCAATATCACTGACGATGACCCGCTCTTCACCTAATAGCGCGTTCACAAGAGAAGATTTTCCGACATTCGGCCGGCCAATTAATGAAAAGTAAATTCGATCTTCTTCTTCGATTTCACCACTACGGTCCGGAAAATGTTTGACGACTTCATCAAGCAAGTCCCCAAGCCCAAGTCCATGCGTACCTGAAATGGGATAGGGTTGGCCAAAGCCGAGTGAATAGAACTCATAAATTTCTTGCTGCATTTCATAACTATCCACTTTATTGACAGCCAGTACGACAGGCTTGTTCGAGCGAAACAAAATTTTGGCGACCTCTTCATCCGCACTCGTGATTCCTTCTCGTCCGTTTACGAGAAATATGATCACGTCTGATTCACGAATGGCAACTTCTGCTTGCTCCCTCACTTGAACCAAAAGTGGCTCATCACTTAGGTCAATCCCACCGGTGTCAATCAGATTAAATTCGGTGTTCAACCATTCGGCTTTCGCATAAATCCGATCACGGGTGACACCTGGTGTGTCCTCCACAATCGAGATCCGCTCTCCGACCAAACGGTTAAAAATCGTTGACTTTCCGACATTCGGTCTTCCGACAATCGCGACTGTCGATTTTCTCATCTGCACTCATTCCTTTATTTACATGCCACTGAAGTATGATGGTATGAAACTTTACGATAAAAAAAGTGGCGTGATGCCACTTTTATCAAAAGTATTGGCTTAAAGTCCATCTAGCATTCCTTTTGTAGATGGCTAATTTGAACCGATTAATCTCACATTTTTTTCAGTTTGTCACCAATGATGTCACCGAGCTGGAACGTGTGGTCATCTTGGTCACTTTGATACTTTTTGTATTCATTGCGGTCGTTGTCTTCTTCCACTTCACGAATACTTAGAGAGATTCGTTTCTTTTCTCCGTTGACTTCAAGTACTTTTGCTTTCACCTTTTGTCCTTCTTCCAGCACTTCTTCTGGTCTGCCGATATGTTCTTTCGAAATTTGCGAAATATGGACAAGACCTTCTACGCCTGGTAGCACTTCGACAAAAGCACCGAAATGTATCATACGGACTACGGTTCCTTCAACAACACTGCCCACTTCGATTTGATTTTCAACATCATCCCATGGCCCAGGCAGCGTTTCTTTTAGGGACAGACCAATCCGTTCGGTATCCCGATCGACTGAAATGACTTTGACTTTCAATTGCTCGCCCTCACTGACGACATCTTCAGGCTTGTCAACATGCTGATGAGACAATTGAGAGATGTGGATCAGCCCATCGATTCCGCCTAGATCAACGAACACACCAAATGGGGCAAGTCGCTGGACGGTTCCCTCGACCGTGTTCCCCACCTCGATTTTTTGGAGAAGTTCTTGTTTTTGTGCTTCCTGCTCTTCTTCTTTCACAGCACGGTGTGAAACGATGATTCGGTTCTTTTCTTCATTCATTTCAATGATTTTAACAGGAAGTGTTTTTCCTTTGTATTCATTCAAATCTTCTACGTAGTGTGTTTCAATATGTGATGCAGGCATAAAGGCACTCAAACCAGCATTCACAACAAGCCCACCCTTAACGGCTTCAATGATTTCCACTTCGAAAACTTCATCATTTTCGAAACGCTCACTGAGCTCTCGGTAAGCTACTTCGCGATCTTTCATTTTTTTCGATAAAATAATTGTATCTTCTTCCACTTTTTTGACCACGACATCGATTTCATCGCCTTCAGAAAGGACTTCATTTGTGTGGTCAACATGCAAATGAGAAAGTTCGGAAATTGGAATGACACCATCAAATTTAGTTCCTGTATCTACAATGACTTGCTTCTCTTCTAATTTCAATACAGTTACTTTCAATTCATCTCCGACATTCAAAACTTCTTCATTGTTTTCATGACCTTCTGCCATGATAACGCCTCCTTCACTCCCAGACTCTTTCATCATTTAGTTGGACTAAATAAATCATAACATCATTTTCTGTATTCATCTAATAATCGCTTTATATTTTCCATAATTTCATCGGTTACATCTTGTGCGGAAGGTTTTCCTTCTTTTAAGGTTTCAAATTCGATTGGTTCACCATAAACCACGGTCAAAGGTTTTTTCTTTTCATAGTTACCGATGATCGCACAAGGAATCACCTTTGCTTTCGAACGCATCGCAAAGAATCCAGCGCCTGCCAAGCCTTTTTTCAATACGCCATCTTTGCTCCTCGTCCCCTCAGGGAAAAGGCCAATGACATTTCCTTCTTCCAGGATCTTCAGGCCTGTCCGCAAGGCATTTCGGTCACGCATTCCACGTTTGACCGGAAAGGCTCTGACATTTCTCAAGATGAATCCTAAGCCTTTCTTTTCAAAAAGCTCTTCTTTGGCCATAAAGTGGATTGGCCGAGGTGATGTAATTCCCACGGTTGGTGGGTCGTAATTTGATATGTGGTTGGAACAAATAATGACTGGCCCCGATTTAGGGATATTCTCTTTTCCAATGACTTGGATTCGAAAAAGAAATTTAAATAAAACGGATACGATAAACTTTCCTAATGGATATAACATGGATTTATTTCCTCTTTTCTTGATTCTTCACTATGCGGAGAATTTCATCTTTGACTTCTTCGATGTTCATGGACGTCGTATCTACTTCAATTGCATCTTCGGCCTTCACCAATGGAGCCACTTCACGCTCAGAATCTAGTTGGTCACGTTTGCGGATTTCTTCTTTCAATGTTTCTAAATCCGATTCAAAACCGCGTTCAATATTCTCTTGATGTCTTCGGTTAGCCCTTTCTTCAACAGAGGCGATCAGGAATATTTTCACTTCCGCATTCGGAAGGACATGCGTGCCAATGTCCCTACCGTCCATGACGACATTCCCTTTTTGGGCTAATTGTTGCTGCATGGCGACCATCTTTTCACGGATTAGACGATGCTTGGCAACAATTGAAACATGATTGGTCACTTCTTTATCCCGTATTTCTTCTGATACGTTCGCGTCATTGACATATACCTCTTGGGTCTCTTCATTTCTGGGACGAAAAGTGATCGTCGTTTCGTTGGCCAGTTTAACGAGTTCATGCTCTTGCTCTAAGTTGACAGACGCTTTCAAGGCAACGAGCGTAAGTGCACGATACATCGCTCCCGTATCAATATATAAATAACCTAACTCTTTGGCCAGCATTTTAGCTACTGTACTTTTCCCTGCAGCTGCAGGTCCATCAATGGCAATTTTCATAAACGTTTCCTCCTGTGCTGGGAATAAGCCAGCTTCCGTCTTTCTTCTAGTTGTTTTTCAAAAATAAATTTAATGATTTTTTCGCGGTCTTCGTCCTTGATGTCTGTAAATTTAATGGATATTCGAGGATCGGGATGATGTTTGTCCGTAAAATAGCGTATGATTTCTCCCGGACAATCGACATATTCATAGTGATCCGATTTGAATGGTAGCACAATAGTCAATTGAACGGGTTCACCGGGTTCAAATCCATCCTCGTTCTTGGCGACTACTGCCAGACCGCCCCCACTAATATCAACAGACCTCGTAATCAATGGCTCTTTATGTTCAGCTGCTGGATAGACTGCAACATCCAATTTGCTGTCAACACGTACATACTGTCTACGTTGAATTTTTCTGATCTCTGAAGTGTGCGGCATGCGTAAATAGAGCACAGGGACTTTTTTGATTCGTTTTCTGCCCAAAACTTCTGTCGTAAACTCATAGACAATATTATTATCAGCAACGATCGAAACGAAAACTTTTTCGCCGTCCGGCACAAAAGCGGTTGTGCTTTTTCTTGAATGTGTCGGGTACGTGATGAATAGATATTTTTTGTTATACTCCATTAGCTTACTTGTATATTGTTCTCGCTCACCATGCTGTTCCATTTCGAGTGTGATTCGCATACCGACTGTAAACATGGTTGTCATTCCCCTTCATCTTGAGATACTATCATTATTGCAAAAAAAATGAAAAAGGAAAAGACACATTTTGTCTTTCCCTTTTAGAACCTTGATCTTATTGAAAAATTTCTTCACTCTGTTTCAGTCGAACAATACTTTCTTCAAAGCCATCATCCGCATTGATATGAACCCGGTAGGTCGAATCATTTGCCCTTCCGAGAAACTCATACGTCAACACTTCTTCATCCAAATCGTTTTTGATGACAGCCATTCTCGTTTCTTCGACTTCTAGTGCCGGGTTGACCAAATCGAGTGCTTCTTCCTCACTTAAGTTTCGTTCAAAATCGACATCATCTCTAGAAAATTGGTTGACGAGATAGTCTCTTGCCGATAAGGCCGTTATTTCACCGTTATCCAACGCAACTTTCACCTGAATTCGGTCTGGACGGTAATAGACATCATCTTCTGTTCGGACGAATGAATAGACGCCGACCCTTTCATATTGAGTCGTCTCCATCGGTTCCATATCTTCATATCCTAATTCCTCTAACCGCTCCGCTGCACGGTTCATCCCGTCATGGAGGCTGATTTCAGCATCTTGGAGGTCTCGGTTCATCATAAAAGTAATGACATGACCACCTTTCTTACTCATTTCTGCAAATCCTCGTGTATCGCCGTTTTCAAATGATATGTTGTAGGTTTGAAGCTGTGAACCGTCTAGTGATTCAGAAACTTGAATATTCACCGATTCATCAAAATTGAATCGATCACGAATCATTTGTGCTGCTTGATCCTCAGTAATTTCCTGTCCATCTAATTGCAATTCTTTTTCATCTTCCGTAGATGCAGTGACACCAAATTGGTCACCTGCTTCGATATAGCTTTCTGCGTTCGTTTCAACGGTTTGGAAACCATCAATAATCGTATTATCGCCTGGTTCATTTGTCGCCAGAGCCACTTCAACATCCATCCACCGTAGTCCTTCATTCAGTACCGTATGCTGGACACCGCGCAAATCTCTTCTGACTTCATTCGCTTGTTCATATAATTCAGCCAAATAATTCAGCTCATCCTCACTGAGCGGTTCGTCCTCCAATTCCCGGATCGCGACCCGGTACGAATACTCACCGATGTTCGTCAAAAATTCTTGCGTTTTATTAAACGGCAATAGTGATAAGGGTAATTGACCGACATCCGCGTGTGCTTCCGATGTCAATTTCCATATATCAGCCATTTGAGGAGATAATCGTTCGGGTGTATTGGTTGCCATGACAGTACTGATCTTATCATGCAACAAATCAATCCGGTACGTTAAGTCATGAAATGCTCGTTGATAGCTGTTTTCAGCATGCACAAGCACGGCATTTTTATCTTGATGTTCTTGGTAACCCCAAACCACCGTTCCAATTAATGCGATACTCAATACCGCAATTGAAATCCATCTGATCACTAGTTAACCCTCCTTTAGTAACAAAAGATATGTTTTCCTATCTTTTTGATCTGTGGTCTGCTCCAAATCCAATCCGATGTCGCGGTATCCGGGTTAAAATAATATGTTGCTCCGGCTGAAGGATCCCAACCATTGATGGCATCCATAACGGCCTCTCTTGAGGATTCATCCGGCTGCATATTAATCTGTCCATCAGCTACCGCTGTAAATGCTAGCGGCTCATAAATAACACCAGAAATGGTGTCCGGAAACGTTGAGCTTTCAATCCGGTTCAAAATGACAGCCGCAACAGCGACTTTTCCTTCATAAGGCTCGCCTCTTGCCTCACCATGAACAGCTTGAGCCATCAGTTGAATATCATTTTGAGAGAATCCATTGGGTACATTGACTGCTGTCGGTGATGGTGCTTGGGTTTCTTGTCCTTCTTGATCCCGGTCCTGACCGCCATAATGTGTGAAGTCTTGCCCCTCATTGATTTGTTGATTGACATATTGTTGGTCATATTCTGTCGATCGTTCAAGCGCCTGCTTGGTCGTCTCACCTACAAAACCATCGACTTCCAATCCAAA
Organism: uncultured Bacillaceae bacterium; assembly: GCA_937958375.1. Lineage (GTDB taxonomy): Bacteria > Bacillota > Bacilli > Bacillales > Alkalibacillaceae > Allobacillus. Next base: position 20,203 of record CALGNY010000210.1, on the reverse strand, counting down.
TTCATACTGAAAATTTCTGACAGCCCAATACGTTCGCCAACCAAAGACACCGTCAATTTTTCCATTGTAAAAACCAATATATTGAAGTCTTGCCTGTAACTCAATGACATCATCGCCGACAGCTCCCTGCTGGATGACTTGTTCGCTGAAAGCTTCTGTTGTTTCGGTTGACAAGTTCCATGAGAGCCCGATGACGAATGCGAAAGATACTAGAAATAAACGGAGTTTCTTTGATTTCATGCTTGGTTACCCTCCTCAATTTCCTATTAACTTTTCATATCTTTCGCCTCCGTCATGAAAAATATTCGATTTCAACATCAAAAAAAGACTGAAAAACAGATTGTTCATCATCTGTCTTTCAGTCTGATTACGATTGTATTCCATTTCTGTCTCTTAGAATAAAAGGTTATCTTGCTTGGATGCTAGCTGGACGGCCAAACGAACACGCGCTTTTTTGCTGTCATAATCTTTTCCTAAGATCACTTGTTCATTATGAAGATCATAGGCACTTCCTGGGTAATCGTAGGTCGGATAAACCGCTCCCTCTTCAGAAGACGTGGTGATCACAACGGGAATACCACTCTCGATACACCGTTTTATGGCTGGCACCATATTCGGAGCCACTTGTCCACGCCCGACCCCTTCGATAATAATTCCAGCACTTCCTGCCTCTCTGAGTGCATCAATGACGACACCATCACTATCCGTATGGCATTTGACGATATCTACACGCGGTAACTCTTCTTTGATTTCGAATACATCCCGAAGAACCGGCTTTTGGAAGAGAACGACCTCATCATTATCAATAATCCCTAAATAGCCGAAACCAAATGCATTAAAGCCTTGAATATTGCTGGCATGTTCTTTTTTTACATATCTTGCAGCAAAGATCCGTTCATTGAAGACGACCACGGTGCCGCAGTTTTTCAGATCTGGGTGACTGGCTGAATAGATCGCATGACGTAAATTGATATATACATCACTACCCAAATCGGCAATGGATCGTTGGGATCCTGTTACGACGACAGGCCGTTCATCTTCAACCGTCAAATCAAAAAAATAAGCCGTTTCTTCCAGCGTATCCGTTCCATGCGTCACGACAACGCCATCAACGTCAGGATTCTCAAAATGGCTGTCGATCCGTTCTTTTAAAATCATCCAATCTTCGTTCGTCAAATGGATACTTGGTTTCTGGATTGCTGAATCAATCTCAATATCAATATCTTTCGGTAAATCACAGAGTTCCGCCAATTCTTCGCCGGACATTGCGCCGGAATCCAACTTACCGCTCGGTTCTTTCGGTTTACTGGCAATCGTCCCACCGGTTGTAATGAGTACAACTTTTTTCATTTAACTTCACCTACCGCTCGATTCATTTTGAGAAATGTGCTCAGCAATCAAACCACCATGAAATCGTCCATTTTCGATAAAAATTTTGTTGTTATTATACCCGGAAGCAACCACTCCTGATACATAGAGTCCCTTCACGTTCGTTTCCATCGTATCCTCGTTAAATTGAGGAACAGCTTGCTCGTCGACTTCGATCCCACTGTCTTTCAGCAAGCCCTGATCCGGTTGATAACCAATCATGGCAAACACAAAATCGGCTTCAACCTGATGCGTTTCTTCATTTTTATCAAAAATCACATGCGTGTTTGTGATTTCTTTGACAGTTGAATTAAAATGTATCGTTGCTTTTTCATTTCGCATCAATGAATCGAACAACGGTAAAATCCATGGCTTTACACTCGGGGAATAATCAGAGCCTCGGTATAAAACCGTCACATCTGCACCCGCTTTTTCTAATTCAATCGTCGCATCAACGGCTGAATTTTTTCCGCCGATCACAACAACTTTTTTCTGAAAATATGGATGGGCTTCTTTGAAATAATGAAATACATGAGGTAAATGTTCGCCTTTTACATTTAATGAATTGGGCTGACCATAATACCCTGTGGCAAGAATGACGTAATCTGCTTCATATTGTTTATTTAAACCGCGATCATTCGTGGTTTCTATGCTGAACACATCATTACTTTTTTTGACTGAATTCACTGTCTCATAGTTATGGATACGTAAACCAGTACGCTCCGCCACCGTACGATAATACGTTAATGCCTCGTTCCGAACAGGCTTTTGTCGTTCAGTCACAAAAGGGATATCTCCAATTTCCAACCGATCGCTCGAGCTGAAAAACGTTTGATGTGTCGGATAATGATAAATCGCATCCGCAACGTTCCCTTTTTCAATGATTAAGGCATCAATTCCTCTGTTCTTTAACTCAATTGCCGTTGATAAACCACAAGGGCCTGCACCGACAATCAATACTTTTTCCCTTTGCATGCTTCCACACTCCTGTATGTTCAAAAAAATCCTACCAAATCAATGATAGGAGAAGATGTCCGTTTAATCAATGATTAAACTGCCGAAATAGTTCAGGTGTATGTTAGATTCTAGTTGAAGATCTGAAGAGTCGAGTTGACTTTATAGGTATTGGGCACAATTTTTATTAGTTAGGACAGAAAACTCAGTAGTCAGGGGGCATACTCCAACAGTTGCAACCGAAATTTCAGCATGTCCTAGACAGTATATACAAATCGTTCGCAAAAACGGATGTAAAAATCCAAATAAAAAAACACAAACCGCAACATTATTGCTGCGGTTTGTGTGTATAGATAAAATTATTAAATCCAGCCTCTATATCGAGCGGCCTCGGTTGCTTTACGGACACCGACCATATAGGCTGCTAGTCGCATATCGATTTGTCTGTTTTGTGCGGTGGTGTATACATTATTGAAGGAGCGTACGAGTACTTCGCGTAGCTTTTCTTGTACTTCTTCTTCTTTCCAATAATAACCTTGGTTATTTTGGACCCATTCAAAGTAAGAAACGGTTACGCCCCCAGAAGACGCCAGTACGTCAGGGACAAGCAAAATGCCTCGTTCGGTCAAAATCTTGGTAGCTTCTAATGTCGTTGGACCGTTGGCAGCTTCTACAACAATTTCAGCTTTGATATTATGCGCATTTTCAGCGGTGATTTGGTTTTGAACAGCTGCAGGAACGAGGATATCTGTATCCAGTTCAAGCATTTCTTGGTTCGTGATCGTGTCATCAAATAAGTTTGTGACGGTTCCAAAACTATCACGGCGGTCCAAGAGATAATCGATATCCAAACCATCCGGATCGTGCAAGGCACCTTCTGCATCAGAGATTGCGATGACTTTTGCACCCATATCATGCATGAATTTAGCCAAAAAGCTACCCGCGTTACCGAAACCTTGAACGATGACGCGTGCACTTTTGATATCAATCCCACGTTTTTTTGCTGCTTCTTCTATACAGATTGTGACACCTTTTGCTGTTGCAGACTCCCTACCGTGTGAACCTCCAAGAACAATCGGTTTACCTGTGATAAATCCTGGGCTATTGAATTCGTCAATTCGGCTGTATTCATCCATCATCCAAGCCATGATTTGGGAGTTCGTGAATACATCTGGCGCTGGGATGTCTTTCGTCGGTCCGACAACTTGGGATAATGCACGGACATAACCACGACTTAGAGCCTCTAATTCGCGGAAAGACATTTCACGAGGATCACAGATGATTCCACCTTTACCCCCGCCATATGGCAGGTCGACGATACCGGATTTCAGTGTCATCCAAATCGATAGTGCACTGACTTCTTTTTCCGTTACTTCAGGATGAAAACGTACTCCGCCTTTCGTTGGGCCAATCGCATCATTGTGTTGCGCACGATACCCTGTAAAGACTTTCGTTTTCCCGTCGTCCATCCGGATTGGAATTCTAACTGTGATCATCCGGATTGGCTCTTTCATCAATTCAAATGCTTCCTCAGGATAGCCCAATTTATCTAAAGCTTCCTTAATCACCTTCTGTGTAGATACTAAGATATCATCTTTCCCTTTGTTGGAGTCTGTTGACTTCTCGGCTACCATTCGTTTACCTCCTAAATTAAGCAACCATTTAAAACTAATAAACAAGCTTTCAATGATTAGTATACAACCAAATATACATTATGCAACCATATTTCCTTAACTAATTCATACTTCACCATTATTGATTATTCGTGGCCAGATTGATCAATTTTTCCATCATTTCTTCATACGTCAATCCGATTGCGGAAGCAGCATCCGGATACAAGCTGGTAGGAGTCATACCTGGAAGCGTATTCACCTCCAGAATGATGGGTTGGTTGTCTTTGTTCAAAATAAAATCCACACGTGAGTAGGACTCACATGCTAATGCTTGGTGAGCCCGTACGGCCAACTCTTGTACCTTCTCCGTTAAGGATTCATCCAAATTAGCGGGGACGATATGTTCGCTGCCGCCTTCACTATATTTTGCTTCGTAATCGTAATATTTGTTCTTTGGTATAATTTCGATGATCGGCAATGCTTTCTCTTCACCTTGGTTGCCGAAAATCGACACGGTCAACTCTCTGCCTTCAATAAAATCTTCAACGATCAGTTGGTCATCATGAGCAAAAGCGAGGTGAATCGCTTCATCGATTTCATTTTCTTCGTGAACGAAAGTCAAACCTAATGTCGATCCTTCTTGATTCGGTTTGATGACAAATGGATAATGAAACGATTCAACGATTTCTTGATAAATCGTTTGGATCGGGTCTCTTGTACTGAATGTTTTGCTTCTTGCGATTGGCAGACCTTCATCGGCAAAAATTTTCTTTGCCCGCGATTTATCCATCGCCAAAGAAGAAGCGAGTACACCGGAGCCAAGGTAAGGTAAGTTCAGTAATTCCAACCATCCTTGGACCGTCCCATCTTCTCCTTGTTTGCCATGGAGACCGATCAAAACGAGATCAACGCCTTTCAGTTGCTCGATATGCTCAGTCAAATTGGCCGGGTCAAAGTCAATCGGAATGACATCATGGCCCAGTCGCTTGACCGCTTGTATCATCCCCTCCCCAGTGGATAAGGATACTTCTCTTTCTTTCGATGTCCCACCATATAACACAGCTATGTTCATCATTTCACCCTTTTTCAATTAAAATAGTGCTGAATGGTTTCAAAGGCCTCTTTCCGAATGATGCATTTCCCGTACTCCTCGAGAACATACGATGTCATCGTGGAAGGGGAAGAAAATTCTGAGAGGATCGAAATGATTTCTTCCTGAGACGATTCAGTCAAATAGTCATCATGAATGTTTACATAGTAAAAGTCTTCATAATGATACAAGGACGCTGGATACTGACCGGCTTTTATGAATGAATTGGCCGCCTGGATCAAGTCTTCAAACTCATCAAAAACAAACATAAGCTCCTTGCTTTCATCCATCGTCACTTTCAATTCAATGAAATCGTCATCCGCTAATCCATCATTTTTCTGTGTGACTACTATTACCATACCTTGTGCTTGCAACATATAAACTTGAACAACCAATTTTCCGTCCAATTCAATACCTAGCTCATCACAAGCCTCATATAACATATCTTGAAAAAGCTCATTTGCCTTCGGTAAGTTGTTCCACAATTCTTCTTTTGAATATCCACGTTCTTTCAAATCCGTATAAGTCAAAAAGATTTTGAATTGGTTAACGCTAATTCTCTCTAAACGCACGTAACCACCCCCAAAAGTTATCTATCTTAATATATGAAGTCAAATCCTCAATAAAGCCTGTGCAACCTTAAAAAGCCCATGATTAATTTTAAATCATTTCACTGAATTAAAAAAGTCGATTCGCTCTAAAAAGTCGAGATTCCTCGAAAAATATGTATCGATTGTAACTCCAGCTTGCACGAACCGGAGTCACAAAAAGTTATTGTTCCTTTACATCTAATACCCTAAAACCAGCCTTCTCCAAATCTTTTATGAACGATTCGGTGTGGTCCTTATCTTCAATTTTTAGTACAATCCTTCTTGTTAATTTACCTGTTTCATCGAACGTAGTCAATGAAATCACATTTTCATGATGTTTTTTGATGATGTCCGTCAATCGATATAAGATTCCTTCCTGCTCAGTCGTTGAAAAAGTGATCCGGATTCCTGTTTTTTTCATTCCGAAAACACTTTCGAATTGCTCGATGGCATCATAACGCGTAACGATTCCCAAAAAATTATTTTCGTCGTCGACCACCGCGATGATCGGATCCCCTTTTAGTGATTTGAACGCACTTTCAAATACATCGTCTTTATGGACAGAAACATCCGCATGACTCAGGACTTCATTCACTTGATGATTTTCAAGAAACAATTGTTTGTCTTCTTCTACGTTTTCAAAATATGACTCATAAATTCGTTGCTTCGTGATCATGCCTTTATATTTTCCATCTTTCACAACAGGCATACCCTCAATATCGTTACGGTCGAAAGATTCCAGAACCTCTTGTAGAGACTGGTTTTCTTCTGCTACCAAGCAATCATTTTTGGGCATCATCACACTACGTACGAACATAAACATTCCCCCTTTGGCCTATCTTATCATATTCAACAAATCGGGCCGGAATCCTTCTTTGCCATCACTTAATTTGGTGAAATGAAAAATGGCAAAATGACAATCAGAAGAATAAACACAACGACCATACTGTTCAATAACAAATGATGATAGAAAAGGTTTTTCTCTTCACTGACCGTTTTAGACTTACGGTTTCTTCGCCGCTTTCGCTCACTACGACTCGGAAGACCAACCTCCTTCAATAGATCTTCTTCTGAAGTTGTGGCAAACGAGTCGTCCAGTTCACTTGGTGTTTTCAATTCTTGCATAACCACTCACCTCATTTAATTCATTTGATATCGATAATAAAGTCCAAGTAAAAAATCGATCCATACGTGTGCGACAATAGGTACCAACAGATTTCCTGTAGCTTCATACATATATCCGATCAAGAAGGATAATAAGAGAATGGACACGAGTAAGACCGGTTTACTCAAATACCTAAAGTGCATGAGTGCAAAAACGACGCTTGCTATTATATACCCTAGTTCAGTATGTATAACCCCTCTAAAGAGGAATTCTTCAGAAACACCGATGACCACTGCAAACAGAAAGATTTGACTTGCGTTAAGCGAACGAAATAGCTTCTCATTGACTCCGCCGTCATCCCAATGCTTTTTGGAAACAAACCGAATGAGTAATAGATCGATCAGGACAATGATTGTTCCAGGAAGCAGACCGTATAATAGGATTTCTGGCAGATTCCACGCAAACAGTCCGATGAATTCATCCCAACTGAACAATAGATAAAAACAAACGACTGCGATGAATAAAAAAATCAGTTGATTGAGTAGTACATTTAAAGCAAGTTCCCGGTCGGAAAGCTCTTTGATCAATTCCTCTTGTGTTTTTCTTTGTTTTGTCATGATTGCACCTTTCTATCCAATAATTGTTCGAGAAGTGATACCCAATTGTCTTGAAAGGATGTTTGCTGACGCCTTTCTTCCTCGCGTAGATTCTGCCATTCATGCAGCGAGAAGTCACACCGATCGCAACATGCAGCACTAGCTGGCATGACGTTGTTTTGGAAGAGCGAATATAACTCGGTTCTTCGACAAGATGAAGTCTGGATCCATTCCAATAGCTGTAGGACACCGTTTGATTTTACTCGTTCTCTTTCATTACGATATTCCATGATGGCTTGCTTCTTGTCGCCTATTCGTTCAAAAGGCTTAATTTGCTCATCTTGTAGCCGCAAAAAGCGAATTTTTGACTCATCAAGAAATTCCTCGGGATTTTGTCCGCTTTCTCTTCCATTCAGATAAAACTCAACCTCATTTTCAGAAGGTAGTTCACTTTGGATCAATTGAAAAGGTAACCCTTCATCTCCAGGAGAATACAGCACAATCGAAACACTCGGCTGCCCATCTCTTCCAGCACGTCCGACTTCTTGGATCAATGATTCGATGGTCGGTGGCATGTGATAATGAATAACAAGTCGGATATTCCCTTTATTGACGCCCATCCCGAATGCACTCGTGCAACAAATGATGTCGAGTTGGTCATGCATGAATTGTTGCTGAATCAATAATCGGTCCTGCTGCTCCATTCCTCCGTGATAAAAGGCAACTTCACGATCGGGAAATTCCTTTTGCAAGGACCGGCAGACAAATTCACTCATTTTTCGAGAAGAAAAATAAATCATGGTAGGTACTTTCTTATGTTCCAGTATATCGATTAAGTGGGCCAATTTCTCTTCTGATGGGATTTCGGAAACCGAAAACGTGATGTTTGGTCGATCGATCGGATAGATTAATTTGTTCATATCAATTTCTAATTGTTTCATAATATCTTCTTGAATCGCAGGTGTCGCCGTCGCACTTAACGCGAGTACTGTGGGATGATCCAATTGGCGAATCACGTCTTTTAACCGTAAAAAGTCTGGCCGAAACTCATGTCCCCACTGACTGATGCAATGCGCTTCATCGATGACCAAATAATCGATTTTCATCAAAGATAAACGTTCCGTCACATGTTGCTGTTGGAGCATTTCAGGCGAACAATAGAGGATTTTATATTGATTCAATTGGTTCAACACAACCGATTTTTGCTTCGGATCCATCAAACTGTTCAGGGCAGCTACTCGTTTGATCCCTTCTGCTTTCAACAGCTTCACTTGATCGACCATCAAGGAAATCAAAGGGGATACAACGATCGTGATGCCTTCACCGAGCAAAGCCGGTAACTGATAGCAAATCGACTTGCCACTCCCGGTCGGCAATGTCGCCAAAGTGTCGTAGCCATTCATGATGGATTCTATAATCTCTTTTTGACCTAACCGAAAGTCATCATGTCCGAAATGGAATTTCAGAGCGTCATTTAAATCCTTGTTGTGCACGTCATTCATACGGATACCTTCTTTCGTTGATTGATCACAGCAATCGCCAGACGAATTTGGAAGTAGCTAATATCTTCACCGACTAGCTCCTTGATTGGCTTCAATTTCTTTGTTTCAGCATGTTGAATTACTTCCAATACACGTTTTAATTTGTCATCCGGCAGAAAGTCATGAATCGGAAAATCTATATGGTAGGTAGCCATTTCAATAAAATGATCTTGAATCGTACTCTCTTTCAAATTCCGGATTTCAACAATCTCATCAAATGTTTTTCCCGCATGGAACAATTCTTGTGTCCGTTGAGCAGAAGCTGTCAATCGGGAAGAGTGCTTTTCAATAAGATTTGATAATAAAGGGAAATCCTCGCGTTTTTGTTCAATGATTGACATCATCTGATGAACGACGACAAAGGTATGTAAATGAATATCTTCTTTCATCCAACCGGTATGGTCTGCAAGTTGTTGCATACTTTTCCCGATTCGTTGATAACCTGAAAATTGTTGCATAAAAAGGGTCGCACTTTGATCAGGCACAACAGATAAAGTTCTATATAACTCTTCGAAAAGCTGATCGGCAAGCTGCTTAACGTTCTTGCGATAGGCTAGCAAAATCTTCTTAACTTTCGTTTGAACGTACGGTTGGTCTACGATTGGGATAAATCGATTTTGTTTTTGGATTAACATCGATACCGTTTGAAAAAGAAGCAACAACGTGTCTTTAAATAGATGATCGGATTTGTGATAAATATGTCCCTTTAATAAGACAAACATCGATTGATCCAGTTGAAGAACGCGTCTTCTACCTTGGTCAGTCAAATAGATTTGTTCCTTTTCGATAGTAATCAGTTGCTTGTCTGCAAGTCGTTGAACCGCCTCGGTGAAATGTTGCTTTGATAGGTTCTTAAGGATGCCATAAGAATTTTCCATCTGAAATAAATAGGCGTCCTGTATGGTCTGTGAGGATTTTTTACCTTTTAACAAATAATAGATTGAGCTCATCGACCGTTCGTTTTCTATCAGATGAAATAAGTTCAATAACAAATCATCATAACGAATCATGTGTATCCTCACCTTCATAACGCATTTTGTTCATCAGTTCATTTGCGATTCTTGTCGATGCTACTACTATTATATCAATGATTTGAATAATTTCGTGTAAAAAACTAAAATGATAGTGAACGGTAACCATTGGAGGTTCTTTATGTGTAAATATACCATCGTTGACCAAGACACCTGTATCGCATGTGGGGCTTGTGGTGCGACGGCGCCAGATGTATTCGACTATGATGAGGATGGAGTTGCCTATTCCATGCTCGACCAAAATCAAGGAAATACGCCTATTCCAGTCGAATGGATGGATGATGTCGAAGATGCTTTTGAAGGCTGCCCAACCGAATCCATTCGCCTATCCGATCGACCCTTTGAAGGAAACCCAAATAAATTTAGCGATTAAGCTCGGCTTTACATAGCTTGTCAAGTGAAATATTGATATAATTAATGAGGATTATGACATTGAAGGAGGAACAAAAATGGCTGAAGGTAAGGTAGTAGAAGTATTTGTAGAAATTCCTAAAGGAAGTCAGAACAAGTATGAATTTGACGAAGAAAAAGGTGTATTCAAGTTAGATCGCGTGTTGTTTTCACCACAATTTTATCCTGCCGAATACGGATATATTGATGAAACACTCGCATTGGACGGAGACCCACTAGACGCATTAGTGTTGGTGACAAACCCTACATTCCCTGGATGTGTCATTGATGCACGTGTCATCGGCTTTTTGAATATGATTGATGACGGTGAAAAAGATCAAAAATTATTGACGGTTCCTGTAGAAGATCCGCGCTTTAAAGATGTTCATACACTCGAAGACGTGCCAAAGCATCTATTGGATGAAATCTCTCATTTCTTCCAAACGTACAAAGACTTGCAAGGCAAAAAGACTGAAATTGGTGCGTGGGAAGGTCCTGAAGCGGCTAACAAGCTTATCGATGAGTGCTTGGATCGATATCAAAAATAATTTGAATTTAAGAAAAGCAGCTTCTCGTGTGGAGAGAGCTGCTTTTTTGATTCTAAAGGATTTGTAGATTCCGGTTTTTTCTGGATTGCATCATCACCGCTAAGGAAATATACTTCGCTATATTATGACTGGTTCGGTTTTAAAGAAGAGTAATTTAGTTCTGTTCCAGCCTTTTCCCTAACCTATTTACCTTCTAATCGGATGTCTAGAACTTCTCTAAAAGACAATACGGCCTTAATCTGGTTCCAGTCGGTCCTATAGAACTGTTCTAGAGGACATTACGAGCTGAAATCGGTTCTTTTCTGTCCTCTAAAGCCGTTCGAGAGGACATTTTCGTGCAAATTAATCTTATTCAGGTGTCTACAGCCACTCTAAAGGACATTTCAACTAAACATGGCTCTCATTCGGTCCTCTAGAACTCCACTAGAAGACTTTCTTGTGAATTTACAACTCACTCGGTAGGATAGACAGACTCCACGCCTATTCCATCGGGTTCACAAAAGCCGGAACATCGACTGGTACACCGATTGGATACGGGCCGACTTGTTGAATTCCTTCGATTTGAAAGGTCACTTGGTCGAAGCCAAACCCTTTCGCCGTCATCAATAGTGTCTCCAACCCAATAATCATTTCTTCTTCAGCCAATTCCCCGGCTTGGTCAATCGTCAGTTCAACCATTGATTCGGAGTGGGGTTGAACCTCGATGGACCAGTCCTCCGGTAACGATTCGATCGCATCTGTCACCTCATCTGGTTCACGCATCGATAAAATGGCTTCTTCAAGCGATAAATTTTCATGTTCATAATCATTCGTCGGAACGTAGAATGGTTCTGATTCTTCATCAATCTTCAACACCTTGTATGGCCATTGTTCAAGTTGGTGGGTTTCCAAAGTGCGGTCCATGGCTCCTACATGACTAAGAGAGACTTGCCCCCCATTTTCATTTTCGATTTTGACGGTCTCTTCTTGAAGTTCACCAAAGTATGCCTGAATGATTTGGACGAGATAGCTTTCGACGGTCGAACCTCCCGGATAGGCTTCTTCAAATCCAGTCACATCAACTTGAATGACCGGATCTCCTGCTTCATCAATCTGTTCATAACTAAGAAATTGATACAAATCGCCTTGGAATGGAAAATCATCAGGAATCATCTCGTCAATCTGATTAAAAGCTTCGTAAGAATCATCCGTTTTCGCTACAAAGGTAACCGGAACGAGCAGCTGAAGCTGTTGATCAGGAAAGAAGTACGTTACGTAGTTATTTTCGTCAGCTTCATTTTGCTGAACCACTCGAGTGAACCCGCTTGTATCCACCGATTCATCTGAGGTTGATTCAGACTCCTCCTCAACTGCGAATTCTTCACTCGATTCTTCCCCAGTGTCCTGATCCTCATCTTCCACAAAAATTTCGCCCTCTTCTTCTCCATCCGAGGATTCAATCATTTCCTCTTGTTGCAGTTCCGCATCGGTGTCATTCACCGATTGGTTAGATGAACTTTCATTAAATGTGCGATCTCCACCTGGAATCAGTTGCATTAATAGCAAAAATCCTAAAAATAGGGCAGCAACACTACCAACAATCGGGTAGAAATAAGATTTCTTTTTCCTTGGCCGACTTTTTCTGCTCAAGTTCATTTTCTCTTCGATTTGATGATAATACATGTCACTCGATTGTTGGTCTTCAATCTTGGGCATTTGCTTAAGAAGCTTTTCGATATCGTGTTCGTCAAATTTACTCATCAGCTATGCCCCCTTCCAGTTCGTTCATTCGTTTCGTCAAAAATTTAACGGCTCGGTGCTGTGTGGTTTTCACTTTACTGATCGTCCAATCCAGTGCTTCAGCTGTTTCCTGAATCGATAGCTCTTGTATGTACCTTAAAATGATGACGAGTCGCTGATCTTCCGTACAGTCATCCAAACAACGATAAAGCAGCTGGATCCGTTCGTTTTGCTCGGCGATCTCATCCGGTAACGGTTGATGATCTTTTAAGGCCTCTTGATGTTCATGGATATCGTACTGATCCGCCGATCGCTTTTTCCGCCGTTCTTCTTTTCGGAAAAAATCGATAGTCACATGCCTGGCAATCGAAAACATCCACGTTTTTGGACTACTTTCACCTTTGAATGTCTCATATGATTTAAGCACTTTAATATATACTTCCTGTACAAGGTCCTCAGCTGTAGACCGGTTTTTTACCATGTAATAGATAAACTGATATAAATCACGATGATAACGGTCATAGAGCTCTTGAAAGATGGCTTTCATCCTAGCCCTCCGTTCACTCTTAATAGTCGGTTTGATTTCAATAAAGTTACACTATGTTCCATCTTACCACAACTTTTTTCGCCTGTAGATTCGTACTTGAAAAATCATTCGACTCGTCTAATAACGTTTTCAAGCTCTTAATCAAGAAAGAACCTGAAATCATTCGCTTAGATTTCAGGTCCTCTGGTTAACGTTCTTTATTCGGATTTTTCGGCAAGGTAATAATAAACGTCGTTCCTTCATTCACTTGACTGTTGACTGAAATTCTCCCTTTATGGGCTTCGACAATATGTTTGGCGATGGAAAGCCCCAACCCTGTGCCTTTGACTTGTTTCTTTCTCGTACGGGCTTTGTCACTCTTATAAAACCGTTCGAAGATAAATGGCAGGTCATCTTCTGGAATCCCTGAACCACTGTCTTCGATATAGATGACAAACTCTTTGTCTAACTCATCTAATGTGATTTGAATCGAGTCGCCACTCTTTGTGTGACGCAACGCGTTATCAATGAGGTTGGTCAACACCTGCTCGATTCGGTCTGAATCCAAAAATACCAAATTCGTATCATTATTCAGCTGTACATGAAAGTCGATACCATTCTCAGCCGTAATATTCTTAAACTTTTTGGAGACCCGTTCAACAAATTGACTCATTTCAGTCTTTTGGATATTTAATTGGATATGTCCTGCTTCCATTCGGGCAAGGTCCAATAATTCATTCACAAGCCGGCTCATACGGAGAGACTCATCATAGATAATTTGGGCAAGCTCGCGTTTTTCTTCATTGGTTGCTGCAATATCATCCACAATTGCCTCAGAATAACCTTGCATCAAAGAAATCGGTGTCCGTAATTCGTGAGATACGTTAGCCAGAAAATCTTTTCTTAGTTTGTCGGTTTGTCGTTCTTCTGTCATATCACGTAAAATCCCAACGACACCCCGAACGACTTCGTCTGTATATAGTGGCGTAAGTAATAAGACGTATGTTCTTCCTTGCACGGAAATTTCAGTAAAGATCTCTTCATTTCCATCTAACACGCTTTGAAAATAGCCAACAAACTCTTCCGGAAGTTTATTTACCCGATTATTGAATTGATGGCCAAGCTGTTCCAGTACGGTTTTAGCAGGTGGGTTCATCACCATAATTTCCAGTTTTTTATTGACCGTGATGACTCCATCGGCCATCGATTTCAAGATGCTCGATAAATGAGATTTTTGCTGATTCAATGCAGAAATATGTTCATTCAGCTGTCGGCGCATCCGATTAAACGACATGGCCAACTCACCAATTTCGTCATGTGTTACGACAGGTACTTTCGTGTGAAATTCTCCGCGTGATAATTCACCGGCTGCTTTTCTCATTTTGATCAGTGGTGCTGTGATTCGAGTCGATAGGAAAAACGCAAAAATGGTCGTCAAAATGATTGATATGGATGCTGCAATCAAAATGATTCGTGTCGTTTGTGTCGTGGTCTCTTCAATGAAGGCTAACGATTGGTATGCGTAAATCGCACCTGTATGCTCCTCGACCTCAAACGGTACGCCAACGATCACAATTTGAGTCTCTGAATCCGGTAATGTCTTGATCGTCATGATTTCTTCCTGATCGGCCATGGTAACGTGAAGATCTTCGTTCGTCAGTAACCAACTCGGATCGACATCAGGAATCGGGTTCGTTTCTGATGCTTCATTGGACCAATACTCATGTTCACTTGAGAAGACGAATACACGAGTGGAAGGATCCGTGACTTGGTTGATTGTCTGGATTTGAACGTCGCCATCCCCATGGTTTTCGATCATCGTGGATACGTTCTCTGCTTGATTGAGCAAGTTCATTTCTGCTTCTTCAACATAGTAGTTTTCAAAGAACTCAAGCAAGAGAACAGTCAATATTAACAGAACAAAGGCCACCATTAAAATAATGGTGATCCAAAGTTTGAAGACAACACTTCGCCAAAACATTATAAATCCTTAACCTCGAATTTATATCCGACACCCCATACGGTTACGATCATTTTGGCTGCGTCCTCTGAGACACGATTTAATTTTTCACGTAAGCGTTTCACGTGGGTATCGACCGTACGCAAATCACCGAAAAACTCATATTCCCAAACTTCTTTCAACAACTCTTCACGATCAAACACTTTATCCGGCGATTTTGCCAGATAATAGAGTAGTTCATATTCTTTCGGTGTCAAGTTGACTTCTGTATCTCCAGCAACAACTCGGTGTGCATCTTTATCGATCGTCAAGTGTGGAAACACCAAGACATCATTCGTGTCAGGTGAGGTTTCCAAATATTTCGTCGCAGAAGATCTTCTGAGTAATGCCTTGACCCGCAAAACGACCTCGCGTGGGCTAAATGGTTTGACGATGTAATCATCTGCACCGACCTCGAAGCCTTGAACACGATTTGCTTCTTCCCCTTTAGCCGTCAGCATGATCACCGGAGTTGCTTTCCGCTCACGGAGTTTCGTACACACTTCCACGCCATCCATAGAAGGAAGCATCAAATCGAGCAAGATGACATCATAGTCGTTATCGAGTGCTTTTTGGAGTGCTTCTTCCCCATCTTCTGCCTCATCCAACGTATATCCTTCCCGATCAAGATAAAGATGGAGTAGACGACGAATACGTTCTTCATCATCAACAATCAAAATATTACCTTCTTCAGACATCATACATTTCTCCTTCACAAAATAAATAAATTATGCGTAAGAATGCATTCCAGAAATAACTAAGTTGATGACGATCAAGTTGAACATAATGATTCCGAATCCGATGACAGCAAGCCAGGCAGATTTTTTACCATGCCAACCTCGTGTCAATCTGAGGTGTAAGAATGCGGCATAGAATAACCAGGTAATCAATGCCCAGACTTCTTTCGGGTCCCAACCCCAAAAGCGTCCCCAAGCTTCCTGTGCCCAAATCGCTGCGAAAATCAGTCCACCTAGTGTAAACAATGGGAAACCAATGGCAACCGCGCGGTAGATAATATCATCCACGACATCTGGGTTGACTCTACCAAATTTATCCTGCAAGAATGCCCCAAGTCTACGTCTGGCAAGTAGGCGAAGGATTCCATAAAGCACCAAACCAGTTGCAAGTGACCAAATAAGTGTGTTCAGTTTTCTGGCTGCATCTGGTCCGTTCACGAATCCTGGAGCTTCGATTCCTGTATAGAATCTGTCAGTGGTCTCCAATTCTCCGTCTGTTGGACCAATCAGTGCAGGTAACGTATACGTGACTTCTGAGAGTGATTCCTCTTCAGGTAGTGTAAAGACCGCTTCATAATCTACTGCTCCGAATGAGAATGTCAGGATAATGAATGTTACGACGGAGACAATAAAATATAAGATTAAATCTAAGAAAGTAGTTTCTTTATTACTCTTTTCCTGATTAACTTTGACGATCAGGTATAACACACCAGCGACAAAGCTGATTGCCAGAATCGATTGGGCTAAAGCGACCGTCGTCACGTGAATGTACAGCCAATTGGACTGCAATGAATCGACTAACGGTGTAACCTCGGTCGGAAACACACTTCCGTACCCAATCAGTACGACCGCTATAGGAACAGCAATCAAACCTAAAATTGAATACTTGTATATGAAATGAATCAACAAGAATGCGAAGATCAAACACATACTAAAGAAATAAATGTATTCAAACATATTACTGACCGGAATATGGCCAGCTTCTAACCAACGGAAAATAAAGGATCCTAACTGATTGACGAAACCTAATATCGTCAAGGTGATCGCAATTTTTGTCACTTTAGATTTTTGCCGCTCATCTCTATTTTTCCCTAGAATTGCACCGAAAAATACAATCGAAATCAAGTAGAGGAAAAATGAGATGTTCAATAGGTTACTACTTATTTCATAATAATCCATGAGAGGTCCTCCTCTGATCGCTCAATAACTTACTTTAATTCGTTTTGATCTTTAAACTCCTTGACTTCTGTTCCTTCAAAGATTTCGCTCAGTTCTTTTTTCATACCGAACCAGTTCTTGTTCGTATGAGAACCGACCAAATAGCCTTCATCAGATGGGTGAATCCATATGCGACGATGATACCAATACAATCCTTGTGAAACACCAATCATAAAAATGATCGCGCCAATCAAGAAAAATGGTAGTGTATAGTCTTTTTTGACAGTCAATCCAGACGCCGAGCGTGTCTCAATATCAGAAACAGCCATGGTCATCGTATTTTCATCGGATAGTCCGATGACATCTTCTTGTAAATAGAAGAAACGCTCCCCTTCTTCTTGTCCATTTTCAAGAACAGAGAAAATGATGCCCGGATTTCGCGGGAATTTAGAAGAGGATGATGGCCCTTTATCCGTAAATTCCAACTGAGGATAATAGTCATCAATTCGTACGACCATCCCATTATCTAATTCGATTTGATATGGAGCTTCATCGGTATCGAATGTGAAATCCGCTACCGGTTCACCATCTTCACCGGTGATTGAGAATGAAATGGAATCGTACTCACTTTCCATTTGGTTACCTGCTTGATAAAGTGAGAAGCCATCAAATTGAATTGGGTGATTCACACGGATTTCTCCACGTTTGATTTCTTCTAGTTCTGGTTCTTCACCAATAACCGTTTCGCCTTTCACTTTATAGATCACAGCATCCGTCTGAAAATCCTTGGGAATCGGTTCGCTCGTATTTTCAATGGCCTCCCGGAAACGCTCATCTTCTTCGGCATCATAAAAATCATAGCTGAAATTTTCGTTTTTTACGTAGTATTCTTGATTCGTTCCTGGGATGACTCGAGTTTCTCCTTCCCGGACCCAAACATAATCATCGACATGCATAACATCAAACATACGTAAAATGGCTGCGACAAGTATTATGATTAGTCCAATATGGTTTACATACGGACCCCAACGAGAAAATCGGTTCTTCTCGGCAAATATATGGCCATCTTCTTCTTTGATTTTGTACCGTTTTTTCTTCATTTCAGATTTGATTTTTTGAAAACTTTCATCCGAAATGGAATCAGCTGAACTCACCACACGTTGTCTTTTTACGAATGTCGGGTGTCTTTTGATTTTTTGGTTTTTTAGCGCTCTTCGAAGTGGTATGTACCTGTCCAAGCTACAGATGACCAAAGATATACCGATCATCGCAACTAACGTGATATACCACCAGGAGTCGTACATATTATGAAAACCTAGCTGATAAAATATTTTTCCGGTCAAGCCATACTCCACTTCATAAAACTGAGAAGCTGGTAATGGAGAGTTTTTAAAGGGCTCTTGCGGGTAAATCGTTCCTAATGCTGACAAAATCAGTGTAATGATGATTAACCACACACCGACTTTGACAGATGAGAAAAATGCCCATATTTTGTCGACAATCGTCCGCTTATATGTTTTTGAGCGGCGGGCACTTCCTTCATATCGCATCTCGAGAACTCTTTTGTCATCATTCCCATCGATATGTTGGTTTCCTTTGATTGGTTTCCCGCAGGCTTCACAAAGTACGGTTCCTTCGTGGTTGATATGCCCGCATTCACATTTGACTGTATTCACACTCATACCCTATCCCTCTTTGGTCTTTCCGATTTTTAGCTATTTGGCATGATCTCTTGTAAGTATCCTTCTAAACGTTCCAGTGTCAATGGTCCTTTTACGACTCGATTAATTGTCCCATCTGGGTTCAAAAAGTAAGATGTCGGCAACGGAACAATTTGATACGCATCCATTACAGTTGAATTTTTATCATGGACACTTGGAAAAGTTAGGCCCAAACGATTATAAAAGTTATTGATGACAAATTCATTTGAATCGACACTGACGGCCACAATTTCAATCCCCTGATCCTTGTATTCTTGATACAATTGGTCCATGAATGGCATTTCCTCTTTACAAGGTTCGCAATAGGTGGCCCAAAAATTTATCATGACACCTTTTCCTTGTAGCTCATTTAGCTCAAGTGTTTCACCTTCTGCATCTAACCGTTCCAATTTAAAATTGGGTGCTTGATCGCCAGCTGCTAAATTCGGTCTTTCTTTTGAGAAATTAACGTATAATACACCGATTAATGCAACGATCATGACAGATAAAATAATCGTACGGATAATGAGTCTTTTCTTTTTCTTATGCACCGTTACTCCACTCCTCTTCTACCCATTATATCACCGGTTAAAATTTTGAAATAAAAGAGGTTTGAACATTATTTAACATTTTTATTTGATAAGGCAATCAGTTGTTTCACTTCATGCGGTGTTAGTTTTCGGTACTCTCCAGATTGTAGATTTCCGAGTCTGAGGTTTCCAAATTGCTCTCGCTTCAATTTTTCCACTTTATACCCGATGGCTTCAAACATTCTGCGTACTTGTCGATTTTTCCCTTGGTGCAAGGTCAATTCAACCATGCTCTTACCAGAGGAACCTTTTTTGCGATCGGTCTCCAACACTCTAGCTTTCACACATTTTAGTCGTTCGCCTTGGTCGATGACACCTTTTTTGAGCTGTAGCAAATCGTCCTTCGTCACCAACCCATTGACTTTTGCTACATAGACTTTATCCATTTGAAACTTCGGATGGATCAGTCGTTGCGTAAACTCTCCATCATTCGTCAGCAAAAGCAGCCCAGACGTATCGTAGTCAAGTCTTCCTACCGGAAATAACCGCTCTTCAATTTCTTCAGACATCAAATCAGTCACAACTTTTCGATCTTTATCGTCGCTGACACTTGAAATGATGCCTCGTGGCTTATTGATCATGTAATAAACCGGCTCTTCTTTCTCCAACGGTATGTCGTCTACCTCCACACGATCGGAAGGTGATACCTTCGTACCTAATTCGGTTATGATTTTGCCGTTTACTTTCACACGACCTGCTGTGATGTATCCTTCTGCTTTACGTCTTGATGTCACACCGCTTTGGGCTATCACTTTTTGAAGACGTTCTTTTTGATCTGTCATTATCTTCACCTATCCTCGACCATTCCTAGCTATGCGTATTTTAACACAACTGTTAAAGAGTTTACGACCAATTAGATTACGGATGAACAATTAATCAATTCGTTTAGGTCGAAACAATCTAGATATCAGAACAATGGCACATTAAAGTTACTGTAGTTTGAAATTT
>CALGNY010000209.1 GCA_937958375.1 uncultured Bacillaceae bacterium | reverse complement strand
TCATCGACATTTGGATCAAAAAATCCGTTCAAATGTCGATGAGCCCGGCGACCATCGACGCTCACCCATAAAAAATGTCGCCGACCCGAGCCATCCGAGCAGAGAATAAAACAACCACGCCCACCCAATCCCGGGCTAATATAATAAGTTGAAATAGGCAAGCTAAGATTAATTCATACACTTTTCGGGTAAATTTTCGATATAATTAAATTAACGGATATTATAAGGGGTAATCACCATGAATAAGACGAAAATGGTTTATTTTTATACGAAGCACAATTGTAAGCTTTGTGAAGAGGCCAAGCAGATGCTGCAAATTTTTCAATCGGAGTATCAATTCACGATTGTTGAGCAAAATATTTATCAGGATGAGCGCTTGCTTGAGAAATATTTCATGACCATTCCGGTGATTCGGGTGGATCATGAGGAAATCACCGCTGAGGATTTATCTTTTGTGACAGTGGAGAAGTTTTTGGCGAAAAATCTAAAGGGTTAATCGGGTTCTCGGTGGAAGGAGGGCCCGACCTCCAAACCCTTTTATTGCCTTAAACGAGCCTTTTCTGCTATACTGAAAGTGGTACTCGAAGTGGTTATATTTTTTTGCCCACAGTGGGACAAAATTAGTCACCCTAATGGCCGTTAATTGACCAGCAAGCAACTATGCGCACGTAGGAGGTGATGAGTGGATGGCGAATCTGTATCAATTTCAGAAAAAATTGGTGCCCGAGTTAATGGATAAAATGGATGAGCGGTACCGGATTATCAAGGGGATTGCGACGTTGCAGCCGGTAGGCAGGCGAACGTTGGCGGAGCATTTACAACAGACAGAGCGACATATCCGAAGTGAGACGGAGTTTTTGGACCGCCAAGGGATCATTGATGTCACCAACAAAGGGATGTTCATCACATCGACCGGTCAGGATATATTGGAAAACTACTACCGAATGATGGAGGAAAGTTCCGATTTGTCCACCCTTGAAAAACAACTTCAGGAGCGACTGGGGATCAGCCACATCAAAATTGTCCCGGGTGATGCGGATGCAACGCCGGAAACGAAGCAGCTGCTCGGTAAGGAAGCCGCCAATATTCTTCACGACCAATTAATCGATGACCCGATCATCGATGTGACGGGCGGTTCCACGATGGCGCTTGTCGCAGAATATATGCGACCGCTAAAAAACAGCAAGCCGCTATTTATCCCAGCGCGTGGCGGGCTCGGCGATTTGCATGAATATCAGGCGAATTCCATTTGTGTGAAAATGGCCGATCAGTGTGAGGGTGATTATCGACTGTTGCATGTGCCGGATGAAATGAATGCTGAGTTACGAGAAAAAATGCTGGAGCAGCCTGGGGTGAAAGAAATTGTTTCACTGATGGAACAAGCTGATTTATTGATTCACGGTGTCGGGGATGCGCTTGCGATGGCTGAGCGCCGTAAAGCAACCGAAGCGATGAAAACCCAGCTGGAAAAATCAAAAGCCGTTGGTGAAGCGTTCGGTTATTACATCGATCAGAATGGGAATATTATCGATAGAGTCAATTCGATAGGCGTTTCAATTGATCTCGTCAAAAAAATTCCCACACTCATCACTGTCGCAGGTGGGTCTTCGAAAAAGCAGGCTATCTCAGCTTTTTTGAAATGGGTGAAAAGCGATTGGCTGGTTACTGATGAAGTCGTCGCAAGATATTTGATGGAACAATGGCAAACGGATTAATCGTAAAAGTTTTAATAAATAGGAGGTCATTTTTCTATGACAGTGAAAATTGGTATTAATGGATTTGGACGAATCGGAAGAAGAATGTTCAGAGCAGCAATGAAGCATGAGGATGTGGAAGTCGTCGCGATCAATGATTTGACGGATGCAGAAATGCTTGCCCACCTCCTCAAATTTGACACGATTCATGGCACGTTAGAAGAAAAGGTGGAAACCAAAGGGGACAATTTAGTTGTCGACGGAAAAGAATACGTTGTCACGTCCGAACCGGAACCGGCGAACTTGAAGTGGGGCGAGCTTGGTGCGGATATCGTTATTGAATCAACCGGACGTTTCCGTGACCGTGAAAGTGCCCAGAAACACTTGGATGCAGGAGCGAAAAAAGTCATTATTTCCGCACCGGGTCAAGAAGTTGACTTGACGGTTGCGATGGGTGTGAACGAAGAGCAATATGAAAAAGATGCCCATCACATTGTATCGAATGCTTCTTGTACAACGAACTGTTTGGCGCCTGTCGCGAAAGTGCTCGTTGACAATTTCGGTATCAAACGGGGCATGATGACGACGGTACACTCGTATACGAACGATCAACAAATTCTTGATCTACCGCATAAAGACTATCGTCGCGCACGTGCAGCGGCAGAAAATATTATTCCGACATCAACCGGAGCAGCAGAAGCGGTCGCAAAAGTATTGCCGGAGGTTGAAGGCAAATTAACGGGTATGGCGATTCGCGTTCCTTCACCGAACGTTTCACTCGTTGATCTTGTGGCTGAATTGGATCAAGATGTGACGAAAGAACAGGTTAATGACGTGATGAAAAAAGCGTCTGAGGAAGGCGACTTGAAGGATTATTTAGGCTATACGGACCTTCCGTTGGTTTCCAAAGACTTTAACGGAAATTCACTTTCAGCCGTTGTGGATGGTGATTCCACATTGGTCATGGAAGACAATATGGTTAAAGTCATCGCTTGGTACGATAATGAATCCGGTTATTCACACCGTTGTATCGACTTAGCGATTCATATGGGCAAACAAGGATACTAAGTTCTCGCTTCATTTTGAATCAAAAAATGGTAGACTAAAGGAGGAGCATTCAATGTTCCTCCTTTTTATTTAAAGCTCTCTGTTAAAGTCCGTTGTTGTTATGGTGAATCGCTTTCGGTGGACGCGTTCCACGGGCACGGCTTCAGCTAACTTGGGAAGAAAACCGCTTCCCAAGTGGATCTTCAGCTCGTGCTGTTCCGAAGCCCAGGACGGGCAAGTGTCAACGTTGGCCACAGGACGTGGCCGGTTTTAGTTGACCCGTAGGAGTCGCCACCTTCGCTCTTCACCATACAACAACTCTGCTAAAATATTTTATCATCAACACTAGACCTTAACAGAGCTATTTAAAACTCAACACCAGGTAACATTTACATAAGAACTTAACAAAGCTGGAGGGTTTCGATTATGCGCAAAAAGAACGTAAGAGATGTCGAGTTGAAAGGTAAAAAAGTATTCGTGCGAGTCGATTTCAACGTTCCGATGAAGGATGGCGAAATTACAGACGAAACACGGATCAAATCCGCCTTGACGACGATTATGTACTTGATTCAAAAAGAAGCGAAGGTCATTTTGGCGAGTCATTTAGGCCGACCGGGTGGTGAAGTCGTTGAAGAACTTCGGTTGGATGCGGTTGCACAATCCCTCAGCAATTATCTTCAACAACCGGTTTATAAAATGGATGATGTCTTTTCGGATGAAGTAAAAGAAGCCGTCGATAAAATGGAAGAGCGAGACGTTTTGTTACTGGAAAACGTCCGATTTTTACCAGGTGAAAAAGAGAATGATGAAGAGCTGGCGAAACAATTTGCTTCGCTGGCTGACCTTTACGTCAACGATGCATTCGGAACGGCACACCGCGCGCATGCATCAACAGAAGGAATCGCCCACCATCTGCCGGCTGTTTCAGGATTTTTGCTTGAAAAAGAAATCAATGTCATCGGACAAGCACTCGAAGATCCTGACAGACCATTCACAGCGATCATCGGTGGATCCAAGGTCAAAGACAAAATCGGAGTCATTGACAACTTGCTTGATAAAGTCGATCACCTCTTGATCGGTGGCGGGCTGTCGTTTACGTTCATTAAAGCGATGGGTCATGAAATAGGCAACTCCTTATTGGAAGAAGATAAAATCGAACTGGCAAAAGAATTTATCGAGAAAGCAAAGGAAAAAGGCGTTGAATTGCATTTGCCGAAAGACGTGATCGCTGCGGATGCATTCAAGGAAGATGCCAATATTCAAACGGTAGCTGTCGATGAGAT
>CALGNY010000208.1 GCA_937958375.1 uncultured Bacillaceae bacterium | reverse complement strand
TCGTCGGGAAAACTTCTTCATAGCCAAATAATACGACATAGCCATTTAACCCCGCTCCTAAAAAGATCACGCCCAACAACAGTTCAACCAACCGAATCAATCGTTTCATCTCATCCGCCTCTATTCACTTTTTATTGAATTCTTTCTATATTTAATACGACTAGGCTGATTAAATTACCTTTTATTTAATTATAGGTTGATTGATATTTGCGTCATGTTTCCCTTGCCTTCCATACGATCTACTGAGAATTCCGTACTAATTTGAGATGATTCCGTACTTATTTGGAAAGATTCCAGACTAATCCGAGATAATTCCATACTAAATCGAAATAATTCCGTACTAATCCTGCGAAATTCCGCACTCTTACACCTTCTCGCAAAATTTTTTTAAAAAAGTTTAAGTTTTCGGTTGCAATTTGGAAATCCAAATCATATAATGAATCTAAATCATCAATTTGTAAATACAAATCGTTTTAACTATACAAATTAGAAAGGTGAGAAACATGAACAAAAAAGATGAAATTCAGAGCAAAGTCATGGAGATTAACTGGGAACAACAAAAGGCGCTAGCCAATCCGCTTCGGTCACGCATTGTTGCTTTGCTGTATGAGAAAGCAATGACGCCAAAGCAAGTGGCTGACGAGGTGGGGAAAAACCCTGGAACGGTTTACTACCATATGCAGCAGCTTTACAAGCATGATCTGCTGGAAATCGAACGAGTGGATACAGAAAAAGGAATCGTGGAGAAGTATTACAAAGCGAAGGCTAATGTGTACAGAAACCCAGATGAGGTCAATCCACCAGGGCATGTGGCAGGCGGTAGCACAATGATTTATATGTCTGACGAATTGCTGGAGGAGTTCAGGGAATCGCTTCAAGATTTATTTTTCAAATACGGTCGCTTAGCACATCAAGAAAAGGATCGTAAGGAGCAGTCACCTTATGCGATTGATTTTCAAATTAAAGAATCCAATGAGGAGGATCAATAATGGGTAAAGTAAAACCTTTTATGAAGGAAAGAAACTTTTTGTTACTGATGACGGGTGTTTTTATGAATGAATTAGGTGGTGGCATTTATATGATTGCAGGAATGCTGCTCGTATTAGAAATCAGTGGGAGTGTTTTTTACTCAGGCCTGGCATTGTTTGCGATCACCTCCGCTTCGGCACTATCGTTTTTGATTGCACCTTTAGCGAATTATGCCAAGTACAAAAACAGTTTGGTTTACAGCAACTTGATCAAAGCGATCATCTTATTCTCCATTCCACTACTTCATTACACGATCGGCTTGAACATTTGGTATGTAATTGGTTTGTTATTTATTGTCGCCCTATTTTCGCAGTATACGTATCCGATCGAGTCCACCATATTGCCGATTATCGTTGGCGGTGAATCAGTTGTTGAAGCCAATTCGTTTTTGCAAACGATCCGTGAAGGGTTGAACATTGCTTTTCTAGCCGGTGCTGGCATCATTGTCACACTCATCGGAACGGTCCCTTCGCTCTCGATTTTCGCGGTATGTTTACTGGTAGTCAGTTTCACTTATACGTTTTTCAATTTCAAGCAACCAGACCTCTCAACCGAAAAACCTCAATCAATCAAATCTGCAACGGCCGTTTACACCAAAGACCTCAAAGCGGGATTCAGCTACATCAAAGACTCTTTAATTCCGAAAATGATTTTCTCCATCGTATTTATTAACCTGGCAATGGTCATCATGACAACGAACCTGCCAGCCTTTGCACTGAACAAAGGCAATGGTACGGAGGCTGCCTATGGATTTTATTTAGCCGCGATGTCATTAGGATTGCTGATTGGAGCAATGATTTCACCTAAATTGAAGTCCATCAACTTCGGAAAATTAATCATCGTCACGTTTTTCGGCACCGGTGTTCTCTGGATGGGTACGGCAACATTACCGCTCGTCCCTTCGATCATACTGTTTTGCTTAGGTGCGATTTCTATCGGGATCATCAACATCTTGATTTTCTCTTCTATCCAAAAACAAGTAGAAACACAGTTTGTCGGTCGTGTCATCACGTTATTAAGTAGTGCCGCAGCAATCGGCATGCCTGTGGGTGCACTCATTGGCGGTGTCATCGGTGAAACATTCGCACCACAAATTTCAGTGATCATCTGTAGCATATCAATCATGATTTTCAGTCTTTCTTGGTTAAGCAGTTCCGTTTTACGCAAGCTTCCTGAGATTGATCAGGTCAAATTGTTTTATACGAAAGAAGCTTGAGTTGCATGGAATGATGTAACAAGATAATATTTCCGTACTAATTTGAGATGATTCCGTACTAATTTGGGAAGATTCCATACTAATTTGAAAAGATTCCGTACTAAATCGAGATGATTCCGTACTAATTTGAAATAATTCCGCACTAAAATCGTATACCGTCGATTTTCGCTGCTGCGAAAATCACCCACTTAAAAAGAACAGCCCCACACAGGAGCTGTTCTTTCCATTTTACACCTTAAATTCATTCACCAATCGGTTCAGTTTTTCGACTAATTTTTCTAATTCATCTGAACTGGCTGCAACTTCTTCCATCGCTGAGTTGGTTTGTTGGGTCGACGCGGACGTTTGCTCGACACCAGCGGCGGATTCTTCAGAAATGGCAGCGATCTCTTGAACGGAAGTGTTCATTTGCTCGTTTGTTCCGGCGAGTTCTGCCAAGTTATTGGATACACGGCTGATATGGTCAGCCATTTCTGTAATCGCTACTTTTATGTTTCTGAAGGTTTCACCTGTGTTCGTGATTTTCTCTGTACCTTGCGTCACATCATTGTATCCATCAGTCAGAGATTCGACTACTATGTTGGTCTCTTGCTGAATATTTTGGACAATGCCCGTGATATTCGCCACTGAATTCGTTGATTGTTCGGCTAGTTTTCTGACTTCATCGGCAACGACAGCGAATCCCTTTCCGTGTTCGCCTGCCCGGGCTGCTTCAATCGCGGCATTTAACGCGAGCAAGTTTGTTTGTTCGGAAATATCTTCAATGACAGAAATCAATGCTGTAATTTCCTGGGCCTGTGTGTCCAGTCCTTCAACTTTTTGAACGGCTTCTTGGACAACTTCATCGATTTTTGCCATTTGTTCAACAGAAGATTCCATCGACGCTTCCCCGTCGTTCGTCAAACGTAAAATATCTTGGGAGGATTGTCGCATTTTCTTCCCTTCTTCAGTCGTTTCTTGGATTTTTTCCGTAAACATAGCCATGTTAGACGATAATTCAGTTGCATTGCTTGCTTGTGATTCGGACCCTGCCGCTATTTCTTGCATCGTCGCGGCAACTTGTTCGGTTCCTTCTTTTACTTCCCCAGAAAATCGAGTCAACTCTTCACTCTGATTAGAGACGGTTTGAGATACTCCATGAATCTGATTCAATAGTGTTCTCATATTTTCGCTCATTTCATTGGTCGCAACCGTTAATTGACCGATTTCATCTTTCGTTTTGACTTGCAATGGTTCATCCGTCAAGTCGCCTTGTGCAACCGTCTTCATCCGGTTCATCACCCGTTGAATAGGCTTCGTCATACTACGATAAAAAATCATTGCAACAAGAATACTTAATACGATCGCAACAGCTGACAGAATCACCGTCGTACGAATCGACGACTCACCATCTTCAATGATGTTCAGGCCACTACTGATGATCGCTTGTTCCCGAGATTTGGACAGCCGTTGATAACTTTCCATAATTTCATCACCTAGTGGGGTGACTTCTGCTTGCAAGGTTGAGATCGCTTCTTGTTCATTTCCTCGCTCAAATGTAGGAAATACGTCGTTTTCAATCAGTCCTTGCCATTCTTCTGTCTTCGCGATGGCTTCTTTTAACTGCTCAGAATCGTTATTTCTCAAAATAAAATTTTGATAACTCGTCGCTCCGCCTGTCAAATGTTCGAATTCATCTTTAAACTCCTCATCACCTGTCAGCAAATAACCCCTGACTGCCGCCATGCGTTCTGCAAAGTTGATGGTCAGCCCATCATCAGCAATCAGAACGGGCAGCTCATCTGAAATGATGGTCTGCGTGTTAGCAGTGCTGTTAGTCGATGAAAGATAATTCATCGCAGCTAAGCCGATCACAAACAGAATCACAATTGAAAAACCTAGTAAAATTTTCGTTCGAATGGTTTTGAAGCCAAACTTTCTCTCTCTTTTCACGATGTTTCCCCCCGATAAATTTGTTTCCACTACTATCTTTCTATGTATACAAAGGAAGCGACTTAGTACTATATCGGTATATTTTTACCTGACTGAAGGCTCCATTGATTAATCGAAATATACGTAATTTTT
>CALGNY010000207.1 GCA_937958375.1 uncultured Bacillaceae bacterium | reverse complement strand
TGCTGAAGTTTGATGAAATAACGCGGATATATCTAGCCAGACTCAAATCCATTTGAAAAACAAACTTTTGATGAAAAGCTGAAGGTGATCTAACTTGAAAAAATTACAATCGATTGCACTCATCCTCGTCGTCCTATTGCTTGGTGCGTGTCAATCGGAAACGGTTGTGGATTTTCCGGATGAAAATTTGGAAGAAGCGCTCCGTGATGAGATCGGTAAGGAAGATGGAGAATTGTATGCCTCCGACTTCGATGACATTGAATCCTTGAATCTTTCGGATAATCAAATTGAAGAATTGGATGGCATTGAGGTCATTGAGTCGTTAATAGAAATCGATCTGGAAAATAACGAGGTCGAATCGGTCGAACCACTTGAATCCCTTCCGAATCTGGAAGAGGCAACACTGACTGGGAATCCGGTTGAAGAAGACGCTGTTGCAACATTAGAGGAAGCAGGCGTAACGGTTACCTTTGAACAAGAGCAAGTCGGCCGCCCAGATGGACCGGGTGGATACTTGTGGAAAGTTGAAAATGAAGGGACGACGGTGTATTTACAGGGGACAGTCCACTTAGGCGTGGAGGAATTTTACCCACTTCACGAAAAGATTGAACAAGCGTACGCGGAATCCGATGTCGTTGTGCCCGAAATTGATTTGAACAATCTGGATTTTTCGGAAATGAATCGATTGCAGTCGGAGCTTGGTACTTTCCAAGATGGAACGACATTACAAGATCACGTATCTGAAGAAACGTATCAAGAGCTGGAAGACTTTTTCGGCGAATTTGGTTTGGATATGGCGATGATTGATACCTATCAACCGTGGTTAGTCGCCAACATGGTCTCACAGTTTCTGACCCAAGGGGGAGAGTACACGCTTGGGATTGATCAGTACTTTTTAAATAAGGCTGCAAGCGATGATAAAGAAATTATCGCACTCGAAACAGCTGAAGACCAATTGAGTATTTTCGCTGATCTATCGATGGAATTTCAAGTTCAAATGCTGGAAGAGTCATTGATTGAGCCGGAAGTTTACCAAGAAGACTTAGACCAGTTACTTGATATCTATAAAACAGGAAGCGTCGATGACCTATTGAATTCGTTATTTGAGACCGATGCAGCGATGAGTGTTGAAGAAGAGGCGTATATGGAAGCCCTCAACGACAACAGAAACTATGCGATGGCTGAGAAAATCACGGAGTTTTTGGAATCGGGTGACGATCGGACGTATTTTGTGATCGTCGGTAGTCTACATTTGATTTTGGAGCCTCATATCGGTTCGATTTTGGAAGAAGAGGGTTATGAGGTCGAGCACATTCATTAATGGAGGTAAATGATGATTCAACTGACTTACTCGGGAGACGAACAAACAATTATCAAAGATCGGAAAGAAGCATTAAAAACAATACACACAAATTTATATGCAAAAGAGGGGGAAGGATCAGAATTCCTCGGCTGGTTGGATTGGCCGAGCAAGACGAGCGATGACTTCCTTAATCGGATCAACCAAACAGCCAAACGCATTCGTAGCCAGGCGGATGTCCTTGTTGTCATCGGGATCGGTGGCTCTTATTTGGGAGCGAAGGCGGTCATTGAAGCGCTGGCGTCTCATTTTTCAACGGATAAAGATTGTGAAGTCTTATTTGCTGGACATCATGTCAGTGGCAGCTATCTGAAGGAACTGATGGAATATTTGGATGATAAGGATGTCGCGGTGAATGTCATTTCCAAATCAGGAACGACCACCGAGCCTGCGCTTGCATTTCGATTCATGCAGGATTACATGGAAAAACGCTATGGAGACGAAGCGGCTTCACGAATCTACGTCACGACTGATGAAAACAAAGGCGCACTGCTAGAGGTCGCCAAAGAAAAAGGATACGAACGTTTTGTCGTACCCGATGATATAGGCGGTCGTTATTCAGTATTGACAGCGGTTGGGTTATTGCCGATTGCCAGTGCAGGTTTTTCGATTGAAGAACTCATTGCAGGAGCAAAAGAAGCTGAATTGGCTTACCGCTCGGATGATCCGCAAAACAACCCAGCGATGCGGTATGCGGCGATCCGACATGCACTTTATTCACAGGGCTATACAAACGAAGTGCTGGCCACGTTTGAACCAAAGCTTTCCTATTTCCAAGAATGGTGGAAGCAATTATTCGGAGAAAGCGAAGGGAAAAATGGTAAAGGCATCTTCCCAGTGTCTGTTTCCTATACGACTGACCTACATTCGTTGGGGCAATATATCCAAGATGGGAAACGCAATCTCTTCGAATCGTTTGTAGTCGTCGAACAAGCCGACGAAGACCTGACCGTTTTTGAAAAAGAAAATGATGCAGACCAACTGAACTATTTGGCCGGCAAATCCTTGCATGCCTTTAATCAAAAAGCGTATGAAGGGGTTTCGCAAGCACATTTGGCAGGTGGCGTTCCGCAAATCGGAATCCACGTCAAACAAGTCGACGAACGTCACATTGGCCATTTGCTCTATTTTTACATGCTCGCTTGTGCTTACAGTGGCTATTTGCTCGGTGTCAATCCGTTTAACCAGCCAGGAGTCGAAGATTATAAAACAAAAATCTTTGAACTGCTCGGAAAACCAGGTTATTAAATTTTCGAAAAAAGAGTCTCCTTCTCTCTGGGAAGCAGGCTCTTTTGTGGTAAAATAAAGAGGTTAACTATAAATTAAAGGAAGTCTTTTATGTCGGAAGAAAATATTACACGGCTCGATCTGAATGGGAAAGAAATCATTTTGATCGGTACTGCCCATGTATCGAAACTGAGTGCAGCTCAAGTCAAGGAAGTCATTGACAGAGAACAACCAGACTCGGTCTGTGTCGAACTTGATGAACAACGGTATGAATCCATTCGTGATAAAAATAAATGGCAGAACATGGACATCTTCAAAATTATCAAAGAGAAGAAAGCGACACTTCTTTTGATGAATATGATGATCTCTTCTTTTCAAAACCGGGTGGCGAAGCAGCTGGACATCAAGCCTGGTCAAGAAATGATTCAAGGAATCGAATCAGCAAAAGAAACTGGTGCGGAGCTCGTCTTGGCTGACCGAAACATCCAAACGACTTTTTCACGGATTTGGCGAAATATCGGCTTGTCTGGTCGTGCCAAATTGATGATGAGTATCTTCTATAGCATTTTCAACAAAGAAGAAATTTCAGAAGAAGAATTGGAAAAAATGAAATCTCAAGATATGTTGAATTCGGTTCTTGAGGAATTCACAAAAGAATTTCCTCGATTAAAAAAACCATTAATTGATGAACGGGATCAGTATTTGGCCCAAAAAATCAAAGAGGCGCCAGGTGATAAAGTTGTCGCCGTCTTAGGTGCGGCTCATGTGCCTGGAATAACAAAAGAAATTTATCAAGAGAATGATTTGAAAAAACTCTCGGCCGTACCGAAAAAATCAAAGGCCCCAAAAATCATTGGTTGGTCGATTCCAATCATCATTTTATCGGTGATTGCTTATACGTTCTATATGAACCCAGCGGCCGGTTGGCAACAAACCATCAGCTGGATTTTATGGAATGGGGGGCTTTCCGCGCTAGGGACAGCCATCGCTTTAGGTCACCCATTGACGATTTTAACTGCCTTTGTGGCCGCACCGTTCAGTTCACTGAATCCCTTGCTTGCAGCGGGTTGGTTTGCCGGGATTGTTCAAGCGATCATCCGAAAGCCACACGTCTCGGATTTTGAAAGCTTGCCGAATGATGTTTTATCGGTGAAAGGGTTCTGGGAGAATAAGGTGACCCGGATCTTGCTGATCGTCGTGCTTGCCAATATCGGTAGCTCAATCGGGACATTCATCGGTGGAGCGGATGTCATCCGTGTCTTTATAGAAAACTTAGTTTAATGAAACGGATTCCTGGTCGTTTGATTGGATGGCCAGGAATTTTTTATGGCTGAATGAGTTGAAACGAGTTGGAATTTTATTTAGTATGAACAGAGAAATACGCAATCATTGAAAAGAGGGTAAACATGCAAAAACCATCCATTTATGGTTTGACATATGAAGATTTGCAACAATGGCTCGTTGAAAAGGGAGAAAAACGGTTTCGTGCTGACCAAGTATGGAATTGGCTCTATAAAAAACGGATCAAACGCTTTGATGACATGAAAAACGTCAATCAAGAGTGCATTGAATTATTGAAGGACAACTTTGAAATTCAAGCGCTGAAGGAAGCGATTAAGCAAGAATCCAAAGACGGCACCATCAAATTTCTATTCGAATTACCGGATGGGAACCATATCGAAACCGTTCTGATGCGATTTAATTACGGTTTATCCGTATGTGTGACAACACAAGTTGGCTGTAACATCGGTTGTTCCTTCTGTGCAAGTGGACTGTTGCGTAAAAACCGTGACCTGACAAGCGGTGAAATCGTCGAACAGATCATGAACGTGCAACATCACCTCGATCGCCAACAAAAGGATGAACGGGTTAGCCATATTGTCGTGATGGGAATCGGGGAACCGTTCGACAACTATGAGAATACGATGAAATTCATCAACGTTGTCAACGACCAAAAAGGGCTGTCAATCGGGGCACGTCATATTACCGTGTCAACGAGTGGGCTGGCGGATAAGATTTATCGATTTGCGGATGAGCAATCCCAAGTCAACCTAGCTCTTTCCATTCATGCGCCGAATAATGAGTTGCGCACACGGATCATGAAAATCAATCGGGCTTATCCATTAGAAAAGTTGATGCCAGCCATCGATTATTATTTGGAGAAGACGAACCGACGCATTACGTTTGAATATATCTTATTGGATGATGTCAATGATCATCCGGAAGAAGCAAGGCAGCTGGTTGATCTACTGCAGGATAAAAAGCATTTGTCCTACGTCAACCTGATTCCTTACAATCCTGTTGAAGAGCATAACCAATACGAACGCAGTCGCGAAAAGAATATCCTCAAG
This sequence comes from uncultured Bacillaceae bacterium, assembly GCA_937958375.1. Classification (GTDB taxonomy): domain Bacteria; phylum Bacillota; class Bacilli; order Bacillales; family Alkalibacillaceae; genus Allobacillus. The sequence continues at coordinate 6,153 of CALGNY010000207.1, read as the reverse complement.
TTCTATGAGATTTTACTCGAAAATGGAATCCAATGTGGCGTCCGTGTAGAACAAGGAACAGATATTGATGCAGCCTGCGGTCAACTGCGAAGCAAGCAAATCAAGAAAGATAAGGCTCGGCGGAAAAAGGAAACCGTCTGAGTGGTTGCCAAAACAAAAGCAAGCTGAACCAAATCTAACATTGGTTCAGCTTGCTTTTTTTATATTAAGGGGGAGAGATCGCTTCATTCAGTTATTCTTTTTCTTCCAAGTCTTGAACATTTACCTCTAAGTCTTTATCGACATTCTCCAAATAGTTGATGACTGCCGTTTGTTTTTCCTCATCGACATGCTTGATATACACACGTTCACCATTATACTCCACATGCTTCATGTCAGGCAGATCAGAAATTTCCTGTGCACGGATGACATTCATACCTAGAAAACCTCCTTTAAAGGAATCAAGAGTTAATATAACTCATTTTCAGGTTTCTATTCATTAGATACCCGTGAAATAAATGCTTCAAACTAGCGATGCGAACACACTTATAAAAAAGTCATCCATTAGGACTTTAATGCTTTAAACAACATTAAATTTTAGAGTATATGACAAAATGGTGAAGAATGATCGGAAAATCGAAAGAATGAGAGCGTTAAGGTTGAAATAATGCTAATATTTGATATGATATAGATGAAAACAATAATATATAGAGTTTTACAAAAGGAAAGGAGTTCGATAATGATGACGACATCACTAATCATTGTCTCTCTCTCTGTATTTGCTACTTTATTTATCATGTACGCAGTAGACAGCCTAGTAACTCAAGTCAAAAGACGCAGAAATAATACTAATACCACAACGACTATCCAAATAGATCAAGTATCAAATAACATGGACATGGAACTAGGTCATCGGTAGATGGCTTTCCAAAAAAACGGACTGATTACCTCAGTCCGTTTTTTTAATGGGCAAACCATGTCTGAGCCACCTAGTAATGGGCAGGCATACTTTTAAAGAAGGAGTAGACGAAGTAAGGTATAACCGGTGTCCCTGCTAATGTATAGAACCAAATCATTTATACCTAAGCGGGCTATTGGGGGTAGAATTCAATTTTTAATTTTACCCTTTTTGAACAAGTCGCTATTGTAGGGTGGTATTTATTCTTGTGCTTTATCCTCGATGAGCGAGCTCCTATCGAAGGGTAGGTTTCATTTTTGCGTTCTACCCTCGATGAGCCGGCCCCTATCGTACGGAAAGACATCATTTTTGTGCCTCACCCTCTATGAGCCAACCCTTATTGAAGAATTGTTGATGATAAATAACTATTGCTATAGAGGTCCAGGTATCAGCTGATAATACTCCGAAAAAAGGACAATAAAAAGCCCCTCATTTTTAAAAACGAGGGACTCATTTCTAATCAAATTTTCGACCTAAGACCATAACCATTTCCAAATCTCAGGAAGTGTTGCGTTCTTTCCGTAAATCAAAATACCGACTTTAAAGATCTTTCCTGCCAACTTCATGAGTAACCAGATGGATACAATCAAGATGGCGAGGCTGATGATAATTTCGATCCAAGGCCATTCATCCAATATGGATAATCTTAAAATCATAATTCCAGGTGATGTGAATGGAATATATGAAAGGGCTTGTGCAAATACTCCCTCTGGATTTGAAATGATTGGTGCGATAAAGATAAATGGCAACCAAGGTAGGATAAAGATAAATCCTTGGAAGTTGCTTCCGCTAGAAGCATCTTCTAATGTCGCACCTAAGCCGACAAAGATGGCTGCAAACATCAAATAACCCAATACCGCAATGAGCAAGAGAAGTGCAAGCTCTGGAACGAATAGATACTCGATAATCGGGAAATCGACTAGCCATAAAATGACTGGCGCTGCCATTCCAATCCACACGGTGACTTGCAGGATTCCCAATACAAAGTACCCGATAATTTTTCCTTGCATCAATTCTTCAGCTGAAACGGAAGATAAAATAATTTCGGCTACTTTCTCCTTCTTCTCCTCGGAGGCACTTTGGAATACCATCATTCCTGTGATAACGATCGAAAACAACACGATTCCAGCAAAAATGCCTGGAACGAATTTTGATAGGAATTGCTCAGCACCCTGTGCCGCTTCTGCTTCAGCCTCTGCTTCGTTGATGACATCGTTTTGATTGAATACAATCGGAGTCATCGCCGTCTGGATTTCACTTTCATCCAACCCAGTTTCCTGCAGCAACATATATCGAAGTGGTTGTTCGAGCATCTGGATTTCATAAGTAAAATCTTGTGGAACATTTTCTGATGCATAGTAGTCAATCATTCCATTTTGTAATGATGTTTCATTCAGGTGAATGAATACAGAACGCGATTCATCTTCCAACGTAGACGTCATTTCATCTTCTGTTTCCTCTGTGAGTTCAACGTCCCAGTTCAGTCCGTCCTCATCAGTCAACGGTTCGAGTTCATTCCATACACCGAGTTCATCATTGATATAGACCGTCGTTTGCGGTTGTTGTGTATCTTCATCATCGCTCCAGTCACTGAGTAGTGAAGGGACCGTCGCAAAAATCGCGATGAGGATTGGTGTCAAAAATAAAGAAATCAAAAAGGATTTACTTTTTAAGTTTCGTTTAATTTCCCACTTGGCAACTTTCCAACTATTTTTCATCTATCACACCTGCTTCCTGTGCTAAATTACGGTCTGTCGCAATGTCGATAAAGATTTCATGCAAAGAAATCCGGTCTAAAGAAAGCTCCTGTATATCTAGGTGATCCGGTAATTTTTTGATCCATTCGGATGCTTTGACATCTGATTTCAAATAAAGAATTGAGATATCATCATTTTGTTCGACACGCTCAACTTGGTCAATTCTTTCCAAATCGCCAAGATCGTTGTTTCCGTGAATGGTACATTTAAAGTTCGCGTATTGTTCCTTGACCTCATCCATTGAACCATAGATGACTTTTTTCCCACGATGAATCATGAAAAGACGGTCACACATCTCTTCAACCAAGTTCATTTGGTGTGAACTGAGCAAAATGGCTGTTCCATTGTTGGCGAGGTCTTTAATCTCTTGTTTGAATGTCTCCTGGCTGACAGGGTCCAATCCGGAGAAGGGTTCATCTAAGATCAACAGTTCCGGTTCATGAATAATCGATCCGATAAACTGAACTTTTTGTCCCATTCCTTTGGATAACTCATCAACCTTTACGTCATCCTTGCCTTCCAATCCGAATTTCTTTAAATAGGTAAGGGCCCGTTCTTTCGCTTGATCAAGTGGATAATCTTTTAGCTCAGCAAAATAAAGAAGAATATCCATGACTTTGACGTTTTTATAAAGCCCCCGTTCTTCAGGTAAGTATCCTATTTTTTGTTTCGGCACTTTACCTTCTACTTGATTGTCGAAAACGACTGTCCCTTCATCAGGCATCATAATGCCCATAATGCTGCGGATTGTCGTTGATTTACCGGCGCCGTTCGGTCCGAGAACAGCCATGATTTCCCCTTTATGTACCTTGAAGTTGATGTCTTTGACGACGCGTGTTTTTTTGAATGACTTTCCTAATCCCTCGACGCGTAAAACTTCTTCCATACGTCCTACCTCCTAATAATAATCATACAAAACCTAGTAATCTTCCTTATATCATTTTGTGATATATTCATTATTAATATATTGCTTTATGATATATGTGTCAATAACAAGTGAAATGCACCCAATTGACCTCGTTCGGACCATCCTTTCATTGCCCTATATTTATTCTATCGAATTTCGTTTGAAAAAGGTTAACTTTTTTGAAGTTTTCCGAATCTGTTATGTAAATTTTTTTGTAAAAAAGAGAAAGCTAACTGCACATACGGTTGAATACAAGGAAAGGTTTCATCATCTTTTACATAAAAAAAGACTAAGACAATTCAAAAAATGTCTTAGCCTTATACCTATGATTACATTAATTTTTAAATGCTTCCTCAATGTCCATTTCAGTGGATGGACTAATGTTTGCGAACATGGATCGTTTCATCAATTTTAATGCACTTTCGTTATCGTCTTTTTTTTCTGAAGCGGTACAATCTTTGGGAACCCATAAGTCATACTCACGCATATAAGCATCGTCTGCGGTGAAAAGAACACAGATATCACCGGCAATTCCGGTTAGGATTAAATGCTTGACGTCCAGGTGGCTGAGTAGGATATCCAGTTGTGTGCTATAAAAACCGGAGTGCTTCGGTTTAATGATGAAGAAATCATCCTTTTCCGGGATAACCTGCTCCACGACTTCTTGACCGATTCCTTTTCTGCAAACTTCAATGACATTTTCGACATCTTCCTGCCATAGCCCAAAGTTGTCATTGACATAGATGACAGGAATATCAAGTTCTTTCGCACGTTTTTTAAGATTTAAAATCGGTTTGACGATTGGTTTCGTATGCTCGAGTAAATCTTCTCCACCTTCGAAATCCATTTTGTTGATCATGTCAATCAGGATCAGAGCCGTGTTTTCTTTCACGATGCATTCACCTTCCTATTTTTCATCTAATTTTGGTGGTCCAGGTGGCAAGTGACGCTTATGCTCTGTTGATTTATGCAGTTTCATTAATGTTTTCTCATCTTCAGGAGGAATATCTTCACCGCGTAAGTAGCGGTCAATCGCAGCATACGAAATGCCCATTTCTTTTTCATCGGTTTGACCTTCCCACAGATCGGCACTAGGGGCTTTGTTAAGAATCCGGTCTGGAATTTCCAAATACCTACCGATTTCCTTCACTTGTTCTTTTCGGTAATTGACTAACGGATTCACGTCAACGCCTTCATCTCCGTATTTTGTAAAATACCCGGTAAATAATTCTGAAGCATTTCCAGTCCCGATCACGAGGTATTGATTGTTTTGGGCAATCGCATATAGCGTAGCCATACGCAGTCTCGCTTGAAAATTGGCACCGACCAGTTGCGCGGTATCTTTATTCCACTGCTCACCGAGTGCTTGCTCAATTTGGCCAAAGCCTTCTTTGAACGTATCGGTCAGCTCAATTCCGATGTGATTGATCTTTGAATCTTCAGCGACGAGTAAAGCGTCCTCTTCTGCATCCACCGAATTGTGGATGGGGAGTAGGACGCCGAGTGCGTTCTCTCCAAAGGCTCTCTGGATCAAGTAAGCGACAACTGAGGAGTCGAGTCCGCCGCTAAGGCCGAGAACGCCTCCTTTCATTCCGGCGTTTTCTGCATATTCTTTCAGCCAATCCACAATGTGGTTGACTTGCTTTTCTGTATCCATCTGGTTCACCTCTTTAATCAGTAAAGTTCTATACTTAAGCATTCCTTGTCCGTAAGGAATTTAAACGCTATGATGGGGATAGAGTCAAGGAGAATCGTTGTTGCCATAAGTTCAATCGGTTGATTATTATGATGATTTCTTGAATAATGTGGGAAGATGAATTGATTAGTGAACGGAGGTTTTGATGATGAAAGTAGAGATTTATTCGGATATGGTTTGCCCTTTTTGTTATATTGGAAAAAAACGTTTTGAATCAGCACTGGAGAATTTTTCAGATAAAAATAATGTCACGGTGACTTATCGGAGTTTTCAATTGGACCCGAACACACCGGACCATGTAGACGTCAGCTTACATGAATCGCTTGCACAGAAATATAACATGTCGATCGATCAAGCGAAAGAGATGAATGCGTCAGTTGCAGCGCAGGCAAAAGAGGTAGGCCTGGAGTTTAATTTGGATGATGCCAAACCGGCAAATACCGAAAATGCACACCGGCTCAGCCACTATGCAAATGAACAAGGGAAAATGGAAACGTTTGTGAACCGGACGCTACGGGCTTATTTCACAGAAGGAAAAGATATTAATGATTCTGCAGTCTTGCTGGATTTGGCCGAAGATTCAGGGTTGGATCGTGAAGAAGCTCAAGCTGTCCTGGATAGCGACCGGTACCGGAACCAGGTGATTGCCGATCAGCAAATGGCATCTCAAATAGGTGCACAGGGCGTTCCTTTTTTCGTGTTTAACGAGAAGTATGGCGTATCTGGTGCACAGCCACAGGAAACATTTTTGCAAGTCCTTGATCAGGTACATGAAGAAGAGAAAAAAGAATCGAAAGTCCAAGTGCTGGGTTCCAAAACGGAATTCTGCGACGGAGATTCCTGCAATAATTAAAAT
>CALGNY010000206.1 GCA_937958375.1 uncultured Bacillaceae bacterium | reverse complement strand
ACCCGGTTATCGGCAGTCAGACGCAATTTATCGGCAGTTAAACCGCAGTTATCGGCAGTCAGACACAACTTATCGACAGCCAGACCGCTATCTCACCAGTAAAACGGAAAAAATCCCGGCACATGGCCGGGATTTTCACAATTCACAACAACAATCATTAATACATTTCAGAGATTGTTTTACCTTGCATGAAGTTGTATAGGTAGTCTGGTCCGCCTGCTTTGGAGTCTGTTCCAGACATTTTGAATCCGCCGAATGGGTGGTAGCCGACGATGGCTGCTGTACATCCGCGGTTGATGTAAAGGTTTCCGACGTGGAAATCTTCTTTTGCCGCTTCGATATGTGTGCGGTCATTGGAGATGATCGCACCAGTCAAGCCATACTCGGTGTTGTTGGCGATATCGAGCATTTCATCGAAGTTTTTCGCTTTCGCGAATGCAACGACTGGCCCGAAGATTTCTTCTTGCATGATGCGGGATTTCGGATCGGCATCTGCAAAGATCGTTGGCTGAATGTAGTAACCATTCTTGTCGTCGCCTGTTCCACCATGAACCAAGCGAGCTCCTTCATCTTGTCCGATTTGGACGTAGTTTAGAATCTTGTCATAAGAAGCTTGGTCGATGACAGCGCCCATGAAATAGTTTTTCTCCGTTGGGTCACCGACATCCAATTCTTTCGTCAGTTCAACACAGCGGTCAAGTAGGTCATCGTAAACATCTTCATGCGCAACGACGCGTGAACATGCAGAGCATTTTTGTCCGGAGAAACCGAATGCAGAGTTCACAATCGATTCAGCAGCTAACTCTAGATCCGCATTGTTATCGACAATGATCGTATCTTTACCGCCCATTTCCGCAACGACGCGTTTGAGCCACTCTTGTCCATCTTGGACGACTGCTGCACGTTCATAAATGCGTGTTCCGACTTCACGGGAACCTGTAAAGCTTACGAAGCGTGTTTTTGGATGTTCGACTAAGTAGTCACCCACTTCGCCACCTGGTCCAGGCAAGAAGTTGATAATGCCGTCTGGCAATCCCGCTTCTTCCAACACTTCCATCAACTTAGCTGCGATGACTGGTGTGTTACTTGCTGGCTTCAGAATCACCGTGTTTCCTGTCACCATTGGAGATACGGCAGTACCTGTCATGATCGCAAACAAGAAGTTCCACGGTGAAATGACCACACCCGCTCCTAATGGAATGTACTGAAAACGGTTGTGCTCAATCGGACGGCTTTCAACTGGCTTTCCTAAATCGATATCAAGCATTTGACGACCGTAATACTCTAAGAAATCGATCCCTTCAGCAATATCGGCATCTGCTTCTTTCCACGGTTTTCCTGCTTCTTTGATAATCCATGCATTAAACTCGAAACGACGGCGGCGAACAATCGCTGCGGCACGGAATAAAATGTCTGCGCGCATTTCTGCGGTTGATTTTCTCCACCATTCAAAGTTTTCGTTCGCGGATTGAATCGCTTTTTCAGCTAATTCTTTATTGGCTTTGGAAACTTTCCCGATCACTTCTTCCTTATTTCCAGGGTTGGTGGAAACAATTTGGTCATCGGTATAGATATGTTCTCCATTGATCACAAGAGGATATTCTTTACCAAGCTCCTGTTCGACTTGGCGAAGGGCTTCTTCCTGAGCCTTTGCGTTTTCTTCAATCGAAAAATCCGTAAATGGTTCATGTTTAAAAGGTACTACCATAAAAAAATCCTCCCCTTAAATTTTCTGAAATCATAGCGCTTTCATATCTATTGTAAACGAAAGGAAGGTGGGGTTCAATCTTAACTTCCATCCTTCCATCGTCTACAAGTTATTGATAAATATAAACTTCAGGTTCTTCCGCTTCAGCTTCACGGAAGATGATGCTTTCTTGTCGGTCAGGTGATTTAATGTTCACTTCAACATCAAAATGATCCGGGAAATGTTCTTGCACAAGGCCATATGCATGCTGGGTAAATCCGATGACTTCTTGTTTTCCATTGAATTCGATGATGATTTCGATTTTCATGTTCCGCAAGTTGCCATCCGTGTAATAGCCTGTTCCGATGACACCGATGTAATTCGGGAAAAACTCCAAGGCACTGCGCTGAAATTCATTGAAGATTTCATAGTGGTCATAGTGATTTTCCTCAGCTTCAGAGGAAGGGAACAAGACATATTTTTCATCAATGTTTTCCCATTCACCGATTGTGCGGCCATTTGGGTCGACGACAGCCTTCGTCAAGAAATTTCCTGGAACGATTCCGTTTTGTTCGGTCTCTTTATATAAAGCGATCATGATTGGAACGTCCGCTAGTTCGCTGCGGTCTCGCAACCGTTGAACGACTTGCTCGGCAGTATTTTTTCCGAATTCAAGCATTTCCTCATCATCAATATCCACATAACGCGTCGGTTCTCCGATATCTGTCTGAAAAGCATATTCCGATTTCAAAACGAGTGCTACCGCAATCCCGCCAAGAGCCATCTGGTTTTCATCGGCGCGGACCAAATAATTTTGTTCATGGACATAGGATAAGATTTGCGGATTGTTTTCCTGCATTTCAATTTTGGTTTCTTCATCAGCTTCTTCATATTCATCCAAATCCATTTGTGGGTTCAATCCGACTTGTACATCTTCCAATGTCGCATCCTCGCCAGCCTCATCCAAAGCTTCTTCCAATTCTTCCTCCGTCATTTTCCGTCCTAACCACTCGCTGATCGTATCTTCTGTCAAATACTGTCCTTCTTGAAAGAAATATTCTTCAGGATCGAAAACTTCCTTCGCTTGACGCATTAAACCTTGTTCGACTTCATCGATATCATAGCGATTCATCACGCGATCGACGATCATCCCACGCGCCGCACCAGGCACATAAGGCAAAATAGTCCGATACGTTTCATCCTTCAAATTATTGGCCGGGATGATGTAGCGCTGTTCTTCCTCATCTTCCGCTTCCGGAACAACCTCTTCTTCGGTGTTGTATGTAGGTGCACAGCCTGCCACCAACAAAAGGATCGCAAGGCTGAGCATGACTAATCGTTTCATTCCGTCCACTCCCTATGCATCTAATGCCTCAAGCATTTGTGCTTCATTCCAAATTTCGACGTTCAATTGTCTGGCTTTATCCAATTTTGATCCGGCATCTTCGCCCGCAATCAATAAATCCGTGTTCTTGCTCACACTGCCGGTCACTTTTCCGCCAAGTGCTTCAATCTGTTCTTTCGCTTCGTTCCGTGACATTTGTTCTAGTTTCCCTGTGAGTACAACCGTTTTCTCAGCAAAAGGCGAATCGCTCGGCACCTCAATTTCTTCGTGCAAATAATTCATATTGAGTCCGGATGCCTTCAAGCGATCAATCAATTCCACCGCTTCTGGTTTTTCAAAATACGTGACGATCGAGTCGGCCATTTTTTCACCGATCTCCGGAATTCCGGTAAGCTGCTCCCGATCAGCCTGGATAAGCGGGTCGATCGTTTTAAATTCCGCTGCCAACAAATCGGCTGCTTTACTTCCGACAAAACGGATACCCAATCCAAATAACAGTCGTTCCAGCGAATTTTTCTTGGAAGCCTCGATCGCTTCAAGCAAATTCGTGACCGATTTCTCACCCATCCGCTCGAGCTCAAGCAGTTCATCTTTTTTGAGATGATACAGGTCCCCGATATTTTCAATCAACTCATGATCAAACAGCTGCTCAATGACTTTTTCACCGAGACCATCAATGTTCATCGCATTTCTGGAAACAAAATGAATCAAGCCTTCTTTCAGCTGAGCCGGGCAATTCGGGTTCATACAACGCAGGGCAACTTCGCCATCGATTTTTTCCAGATGGCTATCACACTCCGGACAATTCTCTGGCATGCGGAAAATCTGTTCGCTGCCATCGCGTTCTTCCGGGATCACTCGCACGACTTCCGGTATGATATCGCCAGCTTTTTTGATCACCACGGTATCGTTAATTCGAATATCTTTTTCAATAATCAAATCTTCATTGTGTAAAGATGCACGTTGCACCGTTGTGCCTGCGACTTGGACAGGCTTCAGGATCGCCGTCGGTGTAACGACGCCTGTTCGTCCGACACTCAGTTCAATGTCGACAAGCTCGGTCACAGCCTCTTCCGCCGGGAATTTGTAGGCAATTGCCCACCGTGGACTTTTCGCTGTGAAACCAAGTGCTTCTTGCTGCTCAATCGAGTCAACTTTAATGACAATCCCATCGATATCATAGTTGAGATCGTTTCGTTTTAGTGTCCATGTTTCTGTATAGTCAATGACTTCTTCAATCGTGTCAAAACGCTGTGTTTCAGGATTGGTCTTAAACCCGAGTTCACGTAAATAGTGCAAGCGTTCACTATGGGAAGCGGTCGAAGCGGCTTGCCATTCGCCGACAGCATATAAAAAGATATCTAAATTACGTCTTGCGGCGATTTTCGGATCGAGTTGCCGAAGTGAGCCGGCAGCTGCGTTGCGTGGATTGGCAAACAACTCCAAGCCGTCCTTTTCGCGCGCTTCATTTAATGCCAAAAAGGAACGTTTCGGCATAAACACTTCGCCACGCGCTTCGATTGTAACAGGTTCGCTCAAACGAAGCGGAATGCTTTTGATCGTACGTAAATTATGCGTGATATCCTCGCCTGTTTTCCCATCCCCACGGGTTGCTCCAAGGACAAAACGGCCTTCCTCATAGCGTAAGGAAACCGCTAGCCCATCAATTTTCAACTCGCACACATACTGGAAATCATTCCCGATCCGCTCTCTCACACGCCGATCGAAATCGCGCAGCTCTTCTGCGTTAAACGCATTCGATAGACTCATCATCGGAACCGTATGATCGACTTTTCGGAATTCGTCCAATGGCTCACCACCCACCCGTTGCGTCGGCGAGTCATCGGTGATCAGCTCCGGATTTTCTTCCTCAAGCTCTTGGAGTTCACGAAGCTTCTGATCATAGACCGCGTCCGGAACGCTCGGCTGGTCCAATACGTGATATTCGTAGTTATACTGATTGAGTTGTTTACGTAGCTCTTCAATTTTCTTTTCCGCTTCGTTCATACCATTTCACCCTTTGAGTAACATTTACATTTTTTCGACTGGTGCGAATTGGGCAAGCAAACGCTTGATCCCTGTCGGTGCTGGGAATGCGATGTCCAATTCCATATCGTCGCCTTCACCGACAACCTTGACGACCGTACCCTCACCCCATTTTTTATGTTTTACTTTATCGCCAACTTGGTAGTTCAACTCCCCTTTTGGCTTATCTTTAATGACGCGTGATTGACGTTTTCCTGTCGTCCGGTTCGGCCTGAAATCATCAATTGCCGTCTTGAATCCTGTCCGTAAATCGGATTCTTTCACATCTTCTTCGATCAAATCAGACGGAATTTCGTCCAAGAAGCGACTTTTCTCATTATATTGTGTCCGGCCAAAGATGGTCCGTGACGTGGCATGGGTCAAGAAAAGATCCTGCTCTGCCCGCGTGATTCCGACATAAGCAAGCCGGCGTTCTTCCTCCATCTCTTCCAAGTCAAAGGCAGAACGACTATGTGGAAAGATGTTTTCTTCCATCCCGATCAAAAAGACGACCGGGAATTCAAGTCCCTTGGCGGCGTGTAGTGTCATTAGCGTCAGCTTGTCCTTCGTTTCCGCATCCGATTCATCCAAATCAGAGATCAACGCAAGGTCTGTCAAGAATGCCAGTAGGGTCGTGTCCTCACTGGATTCTTCAAATTGCTTCGTGACCGTCTTGAACTCTTCTAAGTTTTCCAGACGGCTTTGCGATTCAATGGAACGATCTTTTTTCAATTCATCTTCATAGCCTGAGCGCGTCAGCACTTGGTCGACAACGTCCGTGACATCGAGAAATTCTTGTTGCTGTTGGAATTGTTCAATCATTTCACGGAATTTATTCAGTTGGTTAGAAGCCTTTTTGCTCATTCCGGTAAAATCAGCTTCCTTGACCGCATCCCATAATGACAAATCGTTCATTTCGGCATGCATTTGCAGTTTTTCCATCGACGTCTTTCCGATTCCCCGTTTCGGGACATTGACGACACGCTGGAAACTAATATCATCATGTGGATTGGTGATCAACCGTAAGTATGCCAACAGGTCTTTGATTTCTTTACGGTCGTAGAACTTTGTCCCGCCGATGATTTGATATGGAATATCGGATTTCACCAACACATCCTCCACGGCACGGGACTGTGCGTTCGTCCGGTAAAGGACCGCCATATCCTTAAACGAGATGTTTTTGTTCTGATTTAATTCTTGTACTTGGTCGATTACATAACGAGCTTCATCCCGCTCATCGAGTGCTTTATACAAGCGAATCTCTGTACCATCATCATTTTCTGTCCATAAGTCCTTCGGTTTTCTGGATGTATTGTTTTCGATGACTTCATTGGCAGCCTGCAAAATTTTCTTCGTCGAACGATAGTTTTGTTCAAGTAAAATCACTTTGGCGTTCGGATAATCTTCTTCAAACGATAGGATATTATAAATATCTGCCCCACGCCATTTATAAATCGATTGATCGGAATCGCCGACGACGCACAGATTTTTGAACCGATCAGCCAGTTGCTTCACGAGTTCATACTGCGCTTTGTTCGTATCTTGATACTCATCGACATGAATGTATTGGAACCGATTCTGATAATAATGCAACACATCTGGATTCTTTTTGAACAGAAAGTGCGTTTCCATAATTAAGCTATCAAAATCAAGCGCTTGGTTTTTCTTTAAAAGCGTTTCATAGGTTTCATAAATTTGCGCAATCTTTTCCTCACCATAATCACTCGCCTGCTGTTTCATGACTTTTGGCGTGATCAGTCTGTTTTTCGCATCACTGATCGCATACTTCACTGCTTTCGGGTTGAATGCTTTCGTGTCGATGTTATTGATTCGGAATGCTTCTTTGACAGCGGTCTGCGAATCCGCTGCGTCATAGATCGCGAAATTCCGGTCGATGCCGAGCTTGTCGCCGTCCCGTCGTAAAATCCGTACGCATAATGAGTGGAACGTCGACATGATAATATCTTTCGCTTCTTCGCCGACGAGACGATATACGCGTTCTTTCATTTCTTTTGCCGCTTTATTCGTAAACGTAATAGCCAATATGTTATATGGATTGACATCTTTTTCAGAAAGCAAATAAGCAATCCGGTGCGTCAACACGCGAGTCTTCCCACTCCCTGCACCTGCCATCACGAGTAGCGGACCATTTGTATGTTTCACAGCTTTTGCTTGCTGTTCATTCATTCCATTTAAAATCTCTTGCATCGTTAAACTCATTTAGTTCCCACCCTTACTTTTCTCAACTGAATGGACCGCATGCACGGTTCGTAGTGCTGCTTTGATATCTTCATAAATCACATTGCCGACCACAACGATATCCGCATGTCTTGCCATTTCCTTCGCTTCATCTTTTGTGGTGATCCCGCCTCCGTAAACGAGTAAGCTTTTGTCGAGCACCTCACTCACTTTTTCAACGAGCTTCGGATCGCCATATGTACCACTGTATTCCAGATAAACAAACGGCAGCTGCATCAAATGTTCAGCGACCTGCGCATAAGCAACCACATCTTCGTCTGTCATCGGCGTTGCATTCGTCCATTGGTAAGCCTTTGAGTCAGGATTCAGCATGATGTAGCCTTCCGCCTTCATCTCTTCCCATTCAATGAACTCTCCGTATTCCTTCACTGCCTGCTGATGATAGTGAATCAGCCACTTCGGCTCACGACTATTCAACACCATCGGGATAAAATAAAAATCAAAGCCTGGTGTGATGGCATCCAGATTGGACACTTCAAGAATGCACGTGACCGTGTATCGTCTGATCCGTGCCAGCAAATCGAGCACGTGGTCGAGGGTCACACCATCCGTCCCACCGACGATCACCGCATCTGTCCCCGACTCACAGATTTTTTCTAAGTCTTCATCATTAATCGGTTTATTCGGATCTAATTTAAAAATGTGTCGCCACATTCGGTAATCTTCTATCATGCTTCAAACGCCTCCGAAACTTCATACCTATACCTCATCTATTATAGCAGAAAGCGAGGGTCTCTTTCACCGATTCTCATTGAGCATTTTGGATTAATTTTTTGGGATGAGTTTGGCGGGGGTGAGGGCTGGGTTTTTGTGAGTTTGGTGTGGATTTATGTGACCTGAGTAGTGATTTATGGGCCCGAGTTGTCGTTATATGCGACCGGAGTTGGGTGATTTGGGCCCATGCTACGGATATATGTGTCCGACTCAAGATTATATGTGCCCTCCACAAAAATTTATGCGCCCTAGCTGAGGTTATATGCGACCTGGCCGGACATTTATGTGACCTGTCTGAAGATATATGCGCCCGTATCACAAAAATATGTGCCCACCACGCAAATATATGCGACCATCACAGAAATATATGGTCCCAGCCGGTAAATATATGCACCCCACCCTCCGTATATGTGCCCAGGTAGAAGTGATATGCTCCCTATCCGTCGCGTTCGTCACTTTTGTTGAGAAAAAATCGGCAATGTGCTACGATGTTGTCAGTAAAAATGTATATCCATACACGAAGAAAGATCAATAGTACCCAATCACCTCTGCAAGAAGCGATTCAGGGATGGTGTGAGCCTGAAGCAAGGATTGGTGAAAAGGCAGTCTGGAGTGTAACCTTCAAAGCGGACATGAAGTTCATGTCAAGCAGGGTGGAACCGCGGGAATAACAACTCTCGTCCCTGGGCAGTCAATGCCCAATGGACGGGAGTTTTTTAGTTTAATAAAGGAGGCCAATATCATGGCAAAGGATATGGAACAACTTGTTAACCACGCCAAGCATCGTGGATTTGTATTCCAAGGGTCTGAGATTTATGGAGGACTAGCGAACACATGGGATTACGGTCCACTCGGTGTAGAAGTAAAACGTAATCTGAAAGCAGCATGGTGGAAAAAATTCGTTCAAGAGCAGCCGAACATGGTGGGCTTGGATGCAGCTATTTTGATGAACCCAAAGACGTGGGAAGCATCTGGACACTTGGGCAATTTTAACGACCCGATGATTGACTGCAAGGAATGTAAATCTCGTCACCGCGCGGACCATTTGATCGAAAATCACTTTGAGTCGAAAGGTGAAGAGCGTGTCGTAGATGGAATGCCGTTTGATGAATTGGAAAAAATCATTAAAGAAGAAGGGATCACGTGCCCGAATTGTGGTTCAGACAATTTCACAGAAATCCGACAATTTAACCTGATGTTCAAAACGTATCAAGGTGTGACGGAGGATTCGACGGATGAAATTTATATGCGTCCTGAAACGGCACAAGGTATTTTTGTGAACTTCAAGAATGTCCAACGTTCCATGCGTAAAAAGCTTCCGTTTGGGATTGCGCAAATCGGTAAAAGTTTCCGGAATGAAATCACGCCAGGGAACTTTACTTTCCGGACGAGAGAATTTGAACAAATGGAAATTGAGTTTTTCTGTAAGCCTGGTGAGGAAAAAGAATGGTTTACGTATTGGCTAGATTTTTCCCATAATTGGTTGGTTAATTTGGGCTTGAACAAGGACGCCATTCGTCGCCGGGAGCATGATGAAGAGGAATTGTCTCACTATAGTAACGAAACGACTGACTTGGAGTATCAATTCCCATTCGGTTGGGGTGAATTATGGGGCATTGCATCCCGTACAGACTACGACTTGACACAGCATGCCGAGCATTCTGGTGAAAACTTTGAGTATATCGATCAGGAAACCAACGAACGATATATCCCATATGTCATTGAGCCTTCACTCGGAGCAGACCGTTTGGCGTTGGCATTTTTGGCGGATGCGTACGAAGAAGAAGAGTTAGAAGATGGCACCTCCCGGACGGTGATGCGATTCCATCCAGCAGTTGCACCATATAAAGCAGCTGTGTTCCCACTTTCCAAAAAACTCTCTGAAGAAGCTCAAGAAGTTTTCCGTGATCTGGCGGCAGACTTTATGGTGGATTATGATGAGTCTGGCTCGATCGGTAAACGGTACCGCCGTCATGATGAAGTCGGCACACCGTACTGCATTACCTACGATTTCGATTCAAAAGAAGATGGCCAAGTAACCGTTCGTGACCGGGATACGATGGAACAAAATCGGATGCCGATCAGCGAGTTGAAAACGTTCTTGCAAGACAAAATGAGATATTAAAAATGAAGGTCGGTGGCGATGCGCCATCGACCTCTTTGTATTAAGGATTCGCTTTTTGGTTGGTATTCGAAGCTAGCAACACTTCACCCAAATTTGACACCAATAAAAACTCCATTCTACGCGAGGTTTGAGACGCACGTATCAAAATCACTGCAAATACCCCAAAAATGTTGTTGAAATGATAAAGTAAATGACGAGGCTGACCATATCGTTTGTTGTTGTAATGAAGGGCCCCGATGCAACTGCTGGGTCGATGTTCAACTTTTGAATAACGATCGGGATCACACAGCCAATCAGTGTCGCGAAGCCTAATGCGATAAATACGGACCCACCGACAATAAAGGCAAGTGCCCAATTTTGATCATAGAATATGGGAATGATGATCAATAACACAGCTGCCGCACAAACACCGATCATAAATCCGGCTGACAGTTCACGCAAAATGAGCTTGCCGATCGTTTTTTTGTCCAAATGATTATTGGCGATTCCTCTGACGATGACAGCTAACGTTTGTGTACCGGTATTCCCGGCCGCACCCATTACGAGTGGAATGAAAGCCGAGAGCATGACGACTTCTTGCAAGGTGCTTTCGAAATAGCCGATAATTTGGGCAGTAATCATTCCAATCAGCAATAGTCCCATGATCCAAGGGGCACGTTTTTTGGTCGCTTTCAGGGCTGAAATCTCTACGCCGAGCGCACCCCTGGATGCTGCGAACTCCCCGAGGTCTTCGGTTGCTTCTTCTTCCACCACATCCATGATTTCATCGACCATGATGATGCCTAATAAATGTTCATTATCGTCAACGACAGGAACAGCAATCAAATCATAATCTTTCGTCAGTTTTGCAACGTTTTCCTGGTCTTCGTCTTGTTGGACATAGATGAGGTCATTTTTCATGACTTCTTTTAGCTTCTTTTCTTCATCCACATAAAGAAGATGCCGCAACGAAATGACACCAACCAATTTATGGTCCGAATCTTCGACATACACATAAAAAATTGTTTCGGCCTCGTACGCAGCTTCACGAAGGTTCGCGATTGCTTCTTCAACCGTCAGCTCTTCAAAAAAGGATATGAACTCTGTCGTCATGATGGAACCAGCTGTGTTTTCTTCATGTTCCATCAATTGCATGGCGGTTCGTGCTTTCTCTGCATCCATTTCATCAATCGTTTGATGAATAACCGAATTTGGCAATTCTCCAAACAAGTCTGCCAATCGGTTCGTCGACATGTTGGAAAAAACTTTTCCCCGCTTCTGTTCATCCATTTCACCTGAGAATTTCACTTGTTCGTTAACAGGGAGTTTCTGAAAAATCTCCGCCATTTCCTTTGCAGATAATTGTTCATAAACCCGCTGCCTGAGCGATGGATCTTGGAGCTTCCGAAACCAAACGACTTGGTCATAGTTATGAAGACGCAGTAGCTGGTCTCTGAAGATTTCATATTCCTTATTTTTAATCCATTCATTTAATTTCGTGTAAGATGGATGGAGATGGTTTACTGTATATAATGGGCGCATCGGTCGGTTTCACCTCAACTCATTCGTTTCGTTATACCTTTATCGATACCCCAAGTTACTAAAAATGACACCTGCATGATGGACGCGGTACATGGAAAAATGTTCTTGGAAATGAGTGATTCTATTGAAAACCAACATCTTTAACCTACTGGCAGTCGGGTTTGGTGGAGCTTTAGGCAGTGGCTCCCGATACCAGATCTCTTTATGGATTCATGAGGTTGAACCATTGGCTACATTGATCGTCAACATTCTCGGAAGCTTCTTATTTGCGGTATTGCTCGGCTTGCTTATCAATCGTTCATTAAAGAGCTACACCAAGCTGTTTATCGGAACAGGTTTTTTTGGCGGCTTCACGACGATGTCCACGGTTGCTTTCGATATGGCCGGATTCACGCAAAACGGTGAAGTGTTCTTGCTCATCCTTTATCTTTTCTTTACACTTTCGGGTGGCCTTATTGCCGCTTTTTTAGGATTCTTTACCGGTAGGAGGATGGTTCCATGGTTCAAGTCATGATTGGCGGTGCGTTGGGGGCGATGATGAGGTATTTGTTATCGGTCGCCATCCCATGGAAAAAGGACTCATTCCCTTATGCGACATTCACCATCAACGTGGTCGGCTCAGCGGCTTTGGGTGTTTTCGTTGCCATTTTGGCCAGCAACCAAAGCGCATACCTTTTTATCGCGATTGGGATCGCAGGCGCATTCACGACATTTTCAACGTTTAGCATAGAAACGATGGAATTGATCCGCCACAGAAAAACCAACACTGCCATTCTCTATGTCAGCTCTACCTTGAGCGGTATTTTTGTAGCTTTTGCGTTCGGCTTTTGGGTAGCTAGTTTGATAGGGGCATAAGCAAAAAAGCCACGATTGACGGCAATCGCGGCTTTTGTTCACTTTCCTATTCGCTTTCCTCTTCTTCCCCATTCAAACGCCTAAACACCATTTCATACGCATCGCTTCCATAATTCAGACTTCTTTTCACACGGGAAATCGTTGCAGTCGAGGCATTTGTTTCTTCTTCAATCCGTTGGTATGTATGCCCTTCACGAAGCATGCGGGCAACATCCATCCGTTGTGCCAACGCTTGAATTTCATTGACGGTTGCAACATCATCGAAAAACCGGTAGCATTCCTCCACATTTTTCAATGTTAAAATCCCTTCAAACAATTGGTCTAACTCTCTACCCCTCAATTTATCGATTTGCATATCGAAAACCCTCCTCAAGGATTCCTTTTGTTATACGCTTTGCTGTTATTGAATCGTTATATTTTGATCAATACCTGGGTCATTCGGAATAATATTGATCCACGTCTTCCCTGGAACCAGTTTCGCTTGATTACCATCGATATATGGAAGCATCAGCCCATTTTCGCCACGCCATTCAATCTCTTGGGCGACACCATTTTGGATTAAATAACCCTTGCCTCCAGACTCCCGGTCAATCGCGCGACGATGCGCGTCATCGATTACCTGGTGCCCCGTTTCGTAAATCAAAACATTGGAAAACGTTAGCTGATTTCCTGTCTCCAAATCGGTTGATGGCTGTCCATCCGCAGATCTTGCATACGTATTGGTCGCTTCATCGTACGTATAAGAAACATTCAAATTATCATAGTACCGTACATCCACTTGGTTAGCGGGATTCCCCGTAATCGAACCCAATTCTTCTTCTGAATAAAAATCCAACCATTCATGCTCTTTTTCACTGTCAATATTATTCCGCTTTGCCACCTCATGCGCATTTGTCAACAAGGCATATGAATTATGGGGCGCATTTCGGAAAGATTCACGTTTGAACAAAAATCCATCATCATCATAGTAGGCCCCATTCAAGTTGTCTACCCAACCGGCACGCAAATCCTCTTCAATAAAGTTAGCCGCCCCGTGGTAAACATATAAGGCATCATGCGCTTTCGCTGTCTCAATGTAGTATTCACGTGCACTTCGGACAGGTCCCGCCACCTCGGGGATATGGCTATGATACAAGGCCAAGAAACGTGTGATCGGTCCTTCCGCCAAAAATTCATAAACCACATCCGCATGATTCAACCCTGACTGCGGGCGTGCTTTTGAATGGTTATTGATCATCACCGCAAGCATCCGGTGACTCGGAGCCTCTTCAGCTTCCTCTCCGGTTAATGGAAAGGTATATAGCGGTGGCTCTGCCGCTTCCTCTTCAACGTCTTCCGTTTCTTCTGTCTCTGTTTCCGTTTCCTCTGTTTCTTCTTCGGTCCCCTCTTCATCATCACTGCAGCCAGCAATCAATAGAACGAGTGCCAAGATGGCAACAAATACGTAATACTTTCTCATCTGTTTTCAACTACCTTTAATAAAAGATTTTATCGCATGACGGATGGAAAGAGGATATCCTTTTTCATCACGTCAATGATCCCCATTGGCGTTATCCGAATATATGGCAAGTGTGTAGACGATAAAAACAGTAATGTATAAACTGGATCGCCGAATTTATATCCGAATGAACGCAATACTTTCTTCAATTCTCTCTCTTTTTGAATAACTTCTTCCATCTTTAAGTTTGCCATAACCCCTTGAAGGCGTAAAGGTAGTTCGAAAATGATTTCACCTTCATGAGCGAGGACAATTCCTCCGCCAAGTTCTTTCATCCGCTTGAAAGCCAACTGAATATCATCTTTTTTCTTACCCAATAAAACGATATCCCCCGTGTTGGAATAAGAGCTCACGAGTCCACCTAACGAATCGGTGAAACCTTTCAGATAAGTCGATGAAAACCATTTCCCATCTCGGTCCATCAACATGACATACGCTTCGTCATTGGATCGGGCCAATAAATTCTTATTGGACTCTGTTTTGACAGCATAAGGTTTCAATAAAACGTCACTCATCATTTCCATTCCAAACGGCATCGAAATGTGCAAATCATCTGCCGACGGTTCCCAATTTAATTCGAGCGGTGTAAAGTCATAGGCTGGCCAATTGACCGGTTCCATATAATCCTCAGCAACATCCCCATCACGCACAATCCATTTTCCTTTAGCCATCACAGAAACAGGCTTCGGATTGTCTTTGGCTTCCAAGAAGTTGATATGTGCTGTCCGTCCTGGCGCAATACTGCCGATTCGGTGTTCCACATTGAAATATTTTGCGGCATTCACCGTAGCCATCGCGTATGCTTCTTCGACCGGCACGCCTTCCTCAATCGCAATTTGGATACAACGTTCAATCATCCCTTCATCCTCATAGAAAGATGGCGTTGCTCCGTCTGTCGTGAAGAGCATATAATCCCAAACATTCACATCATACGCTTTCAGCTCTTGCAAAATATTTCTCAAATCAGGTCGGATGGACGAGTGGCGAATCGCTGCGTAGTAACCGAGCTGCAAGCGTAAGTATAATTCTTTTGCTGAAATGGATTCATGGTCCCCATCCGCGCCAAGCAATTTCATTTTCGTCAATGTCTTGATCGACGCACCTGGGAAGTGACCCTCCACCGATTTACGTAGCCGCTTCGTCTCCTGCATCCAATATAGCGACAGGTCATCCTCTTTCAAAATCGCCGGCCAATTCGTCAGTTCCCCACCTTGGACAACCGCTTCATGATTCAACCAGGCCAGCACTTCTTCACTGTCCAAAAACTCCTCTTCTTCCTGCAATTCCGATTGTGAATCAAACCGTGCCCACCAGAATAATGTAGCTGGAGTGTCCTGCAGGCTGTCAATAAAAGAAAACGCTTTCTTTTTCTTCAATAAAAGAAGCAACATTAAGTTATCATTCACTAATGTTGTCGTCCCTTTTTTCAGTGCATACTCAGCTAATGAGTGGGGATTATATAATTGAAACGGGTGAGAGTGTGGCTCGATATAACCAGGTACCAAATACTGATTCGAGCAGTCGATGACATCCGTTCGACTTGTCTTTTCAGGCATCTCCTCCCCGATGAAAACGATTCGATCTTCATAAATCCAAATATTCGCTTGTTGCCACTTTTTCAAAAACACATTCAGATATGTGGCATTTTTCAAAACCGTCGTCGGCGCCAATTTACCTTCAACAACAGCCACATGTTCTCTGAGCTGCTTGTTTCGCCAACGGTATAAATGTTCTTGCATTGTCAGGCCTCCATATATCTCTATTATCTATTATTTTAATGCATTAAAACTGTGAAGGGAAGGGTTATTTGTGATGAAAAAACAAAATATCGGCACGATCAATGCGCTGATTCGAATTACGATGGGATTTACGGGGTTAGCGGTTGGAACCGTTCGGCTCGTTCAGCATCCATGGAGATTGCGCGACCTCATATTGGTCAAGCTATCCGCGATGAAAGTCGCTGAAGGAGTAACGCGTTATTGTCCGACAACCGATTTGGTCAAACAACAGCTCGTTCAGCAAGGGATTATCCAACCAAACAATGGGCAAAGCACGAATCAACCGGTTAATCAAACTCAGCCAGTCAACAATGAATCAACCGGGCAACCCAACCCGATGAATCCAAAAATGAATTCGTAAATCAGGAAAGGTTCAAAAGCACCTCGTACTTTTGAACCTTTTTATTTTTCTGTGGCTTCAAATATAATCTCCTGCCGAACAGGAACACGCTCCCCATCCTTCTTTTCTTCAAAGATTGGCTTCTCCATCCGACGAATCGGTCGAAACCCATCCTTTTCAATTTGATCTAAGCAATCATCAATCGAATCGAAATCACTGACACGATATTTTTTCTTCTTCACTTCTGAAACGACTTCCTTTCCGGTTCGGTTATTTCATCGTAGTGATGGATTAATGTAGTTTGGCAATTTATTTCATCTAACTCGATCGCTTCGTTAAGTTCGATGAGATAAGATCGTTTTATTTCATCATATTTTGACTCAACGCTATGTTCGCTTAAATAAAATCAATTTATTTCATCAAAATGATGCTTTACGGTAAGTTTGGTCAAATAAAACTAATATATTTCAACGAACTTGGGTTTCGCTTTAAGTTCGATGAGATAAAATTAGTTTATTTCATCCTATTTAGACGCAACGCTATGTTCGCTTAAATAAAATCAATTTATTTCATCAAAATGATGCTTTAC
>CALGNY010000205.1 GCA_937958375.1 uncultured Bacillaceae bacterium | reverse complement strand
ATACTGACATTTTCTCGGAACGGTTACACCCTGACAATATCACAGCACAACGACAACGTCGTTTTTTTCCTTGACAGAATGTATTTATTAAGATAGACTCAAAAGTCGGCACCGGACTAGTGATGGGAGTATGCATTGTTACAGCTGTCGTCTTAGGAGGTGCTTCCATGAGCGGGGACAAGCCCGAGTTGGGTGATAAATTGAAGCTATGCGAGTGTGGAAAGCCCGTTATGGCGAAGTCAACGCAGCTTATTCTTGGCAAAGGAGCTATCGCGGAGCTGCCTAGAGTTGTGCGCAATCTCTTTCGTGGACTCACACGACCTGTAACGCAGGATCGTGTAGAAAGCTGTGCTAAGGTAGTCGTTCTTTTTGACCCAACTACGCATTCATTGTTTGGAGAAAAGATCATCGCACTTTTGCGCTCTTCGGGATTTAATTCTCATGCTTTGGTTCTTGGAGATCCAAACCGTCCATTTGAACCAGACGAAAAAGCGATTGAACAAGCCAAGTTAGCTAAAGAGAAAGATGGAACGCTTTACATCGGAGTAGGATCGGGAGCCATCAACGACCTGGGGAAATATGTATCGTTCCATACGGGCACTCCATATATATGTGTTGCTACTGCACCGTCGATGGATGGATTTGTAGCACCGATTTCTGCCATCAATGTGAAAAAGGTAAAGACTACTGTGGACACACGCTGTCCCGATGCCGTTGTGGCCGATTTAGATATCTTGTGCAACGCTCCGAAATCGTTGATTACAGCGGGCTTTGGAGATCTGCTAGGAAAACTCACGTCACTTACAGATTGGAAACTTGCCCAGGTTCTTTTTGATGAACACTGGTGCCGGAAGACGTGGGAAGAATTAGGGATGCTCGCACGAAAAGTGGTGAATGCTGCTGACGAGATCGCAGAGCGTACGCCTGAGGCTATTAGCAAGCTGATGGAAGGGTTGTATCGGGCGGGTACTTCAGTTGTACATGTTGGGCGGTCACGTCCTACTTCAGGAGCGGAACACCTTTTCTCACATTTTGTTGAAATGTGGCATATTAACAGGGTTTTACGTCCTCCTGTTCATGGGCACACAGTGGGCGTCGGAACTCTCCTTGTCACTCATATTGCTCAGGCGTTAAAAACGGTTTCTGAGCCTTCAATTTCTGTCGAAAAGAGTTGTGAGTCGGTGCAGGATGTGCTTGCTGCAATCAAGGTCGATTCGGTTCCCGATAACTTTGGTATTGAAAAATTTGATCATGACCTGTCCGTTCAGCGATTGAAATCCATTCAGCTCCGATGGAGGCAAGTGGTTGAGGTAATTACTGAGCTCCCTTCCCCGCAGGAGTGCAAGGAATTCCTTAAAAAAGCAGGGTGTCCGACACGGCTATCTCAACTCGGGCTTACCCGTGAGACGGCGACACAGGCCATAAAATGGTGCCGATATCTCAGGAAGCGCTACACGTTGTTTGATTTGGCGGCGGATGTTGGAATTCTACCTAAACTCGTGGATGAACTTATTGAGGAATATTACTAAACTGCAAAGTGTAGCTGAAATTTTTAGGGCGCTATCGAGTGAGGGCTTCTAGCTAGTGCGGGGAGAGCGATGCACTTTCAAAAATAATGGGGATATCGGTATATTTTGCGTCAGTTGCTAGCAAGTATCACCTTGTTAGTATCATCTATATATGATGCTAGTAACAGGATCAGAAAAAAGGGGGAGATAAGAGAGTCTGCACATGCTCGCTTTTCCTCTCCAGTGTGAGTAATTTATCAACTGGATTAAACAGGTTGTATCGGAAGTGAGTAGTTGAGGTGAGACAAGTTCATAGCTTCTTTGTTCTAGTTATGTAATTGGGCAAATGGCTATAATGTTTTGCTGCCATCATATCAAAGGAGGCAATTGTAAATGAACAAAGCCGAGATCGAGTGGATCCATGAGCCAGCCCGTCAGACACCTGTCCAGTATGAGTACGATGTGGTGGTTGCTGGAGGAGGAACGGCTGGTCTGTGCGCTGCAATTGCAGCTGCTCGAAATGGAGCACGCACACTACTTATTGAGCGATATGCTTTTTGCGGAGGGAATGCTACGATCTACCTTCCGTTGCTCTCCTTTTTGGATCAGCAAGGCAATGAAGTGATTAAAGGGATTGGCAAGGAGATCATTGATCGTGTGATCGAGCTGGGAGGTTGTGTCGGACATGGGCGTGACCCACTTCATGTCAGTTATGCACCCGTAGATCCGGAGGTGTTCAAACGGGTCGTCATCGAGGAACTGGAAAAGGCAGGGGTTGACGTCCTTTTGCACAGCTTGATTGTCGGGGTGCATATGGCAGGAGAGAAGCGCATTTCTCACTTACTGATCGAAAATAAATCGGGTCGTTGCGCCGTGGCCGGAAAGTGGTTTATTGATGCAACAGGTGACGGGGATGTGGCTTATTTTGCCGGAGCCCGATGGGAAAAAGGAAATAACGAGGGCAAGATGCAGCCTGCAACACTCATGTTCCGCATGGGTGGTGTGAACGTCGACAAGGTTCGGCTGGCTATCGCCAATGATCCAAACCGATATGGAAGTGATATAATTCCTCCCGAGCATTTTATTGCTACAGACAACTTTATCGTGGTCGGCATGAGAGGTGTACTCGAAGAGGCAAAAGCAGCTGGTGATTTCCCCCTGTACAATAATCGTGTGATTTTCATCACTCAACCGCGCCACGGGGAAGTGGCTGTTAATATGACCCGGGTGCTAATTGATGCTACAGACGCTGCTGATCTAAGCCGCGGAGAGATGCAGGGGAGAAAGGAGGTCTGGGTTGTTGCGGAGTTTTTGAAAAGGTATATTCCTGGATTTGAAAACGCTTACGTAATCGACACTGCCCATCGCCTAGGTATTCGAGAGTCCCGGAGAATTATTGGCGAGTATGTGCTGGAGAGAGAGGACATCTTGGGAAGTAGGAGATTTGACGACTGCATCACTGTTGCAAGCTATCCTATTGATCTTCATCATCCAAATAGCCCCGACTGTACCCTTGAGCATCCCAAAGATACTTACGATATTCCCTATCGTTGCTTGATCCCGCAAGGAGTCACTAACTTGTTTGTGGTGGGGCGCTGTATCTCTGCGACCCATGAAGCTTTTGCAGCAATTCGCGTTATGCCTACCGGTATGGCACTTGGCCAAGCTGGCGGAACTGCCGCGGCTCTTTGCTTGAACGAGGAGTTGGGGGATGTTCGGCATGTCGACGTGAAAAAGTTGCAAAGAATGCTCAGGGAACAGGGGGCAAGACTTTGACAGGTGTTTTCACCGCTGGGAGATGAATTGGCGAAAGGGGGTTAAAGGATGACGACGTTGCTCATCCTACTGATTTTCGTAATTTTTACTCTGCTAATGATGTTACGAAAAATTCCAGCTGTGGTTGCCTTGCCACTTATGGGCCTTGCCTTTTCCTTGTCAGCGGGGCTTTCCCTGGATAAGATCAACAATCAGGTTTTCGGGGAGGGGATCTTCCTCCTGAGCGAAGCCATTTTCCCCGTCTTCCTCGCGGCCATTCTGGGGCAGATCATCGCGAAATCGCGGATCGCCGAATCGATCGTGAAGCTGGCGGCGGAGCTGGGCGGGGACAATCCCTTCACCATTACCGTCCTCTGTTTCCTGGCCATCCTCTTCTGTTTTATCGGATTGATGGGAACCGGGGCCCTGATCATGGTCGGGATCATTGTCCTGCCGATCATGATGTCGGTGGGTGTGCCGCCGCGCCTGGCGTCGGCGGTTCTCCTGTTCGGCTACTTCCTGGGATACCAGTTGAACATTGCCCGTTGGCAAGTGGTTGCGGAACTGGTCCATGTGCCGCTGTTGACGGTCGGAAAGTTCGCGATGGTTTTCTTGGTGCCGGGGGTGATCGTCACCATTCTGATGATTCTGTTCGGTCTGAAATACGAGAAGCGGCGCGTCTATGCCTGGTCCATGCCGCGGGACAAAACGGCTACCGAAAGGCGGGGCGGCTCTCCCCTGGTCCGCTGGTATGCCATGATTTCGCCCATCGTCCCCTTGGCCTGCGTGCTGCTGTTCAAGATGCACATCATTACGGCTTTGATTGTCGGCATCCTTTACACGATTTTGTCGACCCAGTGGCAAGTGAAATTCCGCGGTGTTTGGAACCTGCTCCACCAATCCATCTTTGAGGGATTCCGAGACTCGGCCTTGACGGTGGCCCTCATGTTCGGAGTGGGGATTCTGGTGACGGCGGCCACGCTGCCGGAACTGTCCGCTCCCATCAACGCGCTGTTGCAGTGGGTTGAACCGAAAAACGTCTGGGGCTTTCTTCTCCTGTTCGGTATCGTGGGGACACCCCTGGGGATGTACCGGGGGCCGATGAACCCCTGGGGGCTGGGGGGAGCGATTGCCCGGCTGATGTCCAAGGGAGAGCTTTCTTCGGGAGCCCTGGCGGGCGCCTTTTGGACGATGGATTTTGTCGTCGGAGTCGCCGACCCGACGGATTCGCAAATTGTCTGGGTGTCGGGCTATGTGAATGAGTCGCCGGTGCGGATCGTGCAGTTTCTGCTTCCCTACGCTTGGCTGTTGGGTTTGATCGGTACGGTTCTGACCATTTTCATGTTTCCGCTGTTTGATTGATGTATGGAGGGGGTGATACCGTGGGCCGTCGCATTCGCATCGGGATTGATGTGGGAGGGACCTTTACCGATGCCGTCGCCATCGATGCCGACACCTTGGAAGTCGTCGGGACGATCAAAATTCCGACCACCCATCACCATGAAAACGGCGTGGCTGAAGGGGTGGTGCAGAGCCTGCAGCATCTGATTCGGGAGATCCAGGCGGACCCCGAGGAGATTATTTTCATCGCCTACGGAACGACCCAGGCGACGAATGCCCTGCTGGAGGGGGACGTCAGCAAGGTCGGCATCTTCGCCATGTCGAAAAACAGATTGCAATCCATCAAGGTGAAGCGGGATACGCGCATTCACCATGTCAAGCTGGGAGGCAAGCCCCTGAAGACGGAGCATGTGTTCAGGGATTCCAGGGAGCTGTCCGACGAGGATATCGAAGCGGGCCTGCGGGAGTTGGTGGAGAAAAAGGTGGAAGTGATCGTCGCATCCGAGGTGTTCTCGGTGGATGATCCCGTCAATGAGGACCGCGTCGTGGAAATGTGCAAATCCAAGGGGCTTCTCGTTACTTCCACCCATGCCATTTCCAAGCTGTACGGGCTGAGGGCCCGGACGCGCACGGCGGCGATCAACGCTTCGATTTTGCCCCGGATGATTCAAATGGCGGAGTTGACCAAAAGGGCCATCCAGGATTCGGGGATGAAGGCGCCGCTCATGATCATGCGCTGTGACGGGGGCGTCATGCAGGTGGATGAGGTGAAGGAAAGGCCTATTCTCACCTGTTTGTCCGGACCGGCAGCGGGGGTTGCCGGAGCCCTGATGTATGAGAATGTGTCCGACGGCTTCTTCCTTGAGGTCGGAGGGACCAGCACCGACATTTCCGCCATTCGGAATGGTAAAGTCATGGTCAAATATAACGAAATTGGTGGCCATTCCACTTATGTAAGGGCCTTGGACGTCCGAACGATCGGGATTGGCGGAGGAAGCATGATCCGCGCAGCTGGGGAAAAGATCATCGATGTGGGGCCAAGAAGCGCCCATATAGCAGGTTATCCCTATGCTTGTTTCGCCGACTCTGTCGAGGAATTTGACGATGCTACGATAGAATACATCGCGCCCGTGGAAGGGGATAGTGATGACCATGTCATCATCCGAACGGAGAAAAACCGGTACGCTCTCACTCTTACCTGTGTCAGCAACGCCCTTGGCTATGTAGAAAAAGATCATTATGCGTATGCGGACCGGGAGGTCGCTCAAGCGGCACTTAATGTCTTGGCCCGTCACACTGGGATGTCGATGGAGGAGGTTGGCCGCAGGATTTTGGACTGCGTCGTAAAAAGGATTGAGCCGACGGTTCGCCGCATGATCGATGAATACGGAATTCCGATTGAACACGTGGAGCTGACAGGCGGTGGAGGTGGATGTGCGGCGGTTGTCCCCGTGGTCGCCGAAGCGATGAGAGTCCGCTCCAAAATTGCCCGTAACCACCAATATATCTCTCCCATCGGGGCTGCTTTAGCCATGGTACGGGATACGGTGGAAAGGACGATCGTCAACCCGACGGATGAGGATATCATGAACCTCCGCAAAGAAGCGGAACAGCGGGCCATCCAATCCGGAGCGGTGAAAGGGAGCATTGAAGTGACGGTGGATATGGATCCGGATAAGAATATCGTCCGAGCGACAGCGGTGGGTTCCACTGATGTGAAGCAAGGACAGTCGATGAAGCCGGATCTCAACGATGAGGAGTTGCTCGAAATTGCAAAGGATAACTTCTCCCATATCAAAACTGCGACGCAAGAGCGGGTGGCCCGGACGGATTAT
>CALGNY010000204.1 GCA_937958375.1 uncultured Bacillaceae bacterium | reverse complement strand
ATCCTAGGTGTTCGGCTCATTTATTTTGCTGTAGGGCACATAATTTCTCATGAAGGGCACATATTTTCCCGCGAAGGGCACATAAATTCCGCATACGGGCGCATATATTCAACTGGAGGTAACATATCTTGATGCGAAGGGCTCATATATTGCCGATTAGGTCGCATAAATATCGAAGAAGGGCGCTAGTTTTCCGCTATAGTCGCATAGATTCCGCACCCGGTCGCAGTCTCGCAGCAACGATCACATACATCAGCCAAAACAAAAAATCCCGCCGGCACCACACCAGCAGGATTTTCTAAATCTAAAAAACTTTATTTCACTGCATCAAGCGCATTCAAGTGGCCATTTCCATAGTATTGCTTTTCTTGGCCAGTCACTTTTTCAACGCCTTTTTTCAATAAAATGGACTTGACTTGATTTGGATTTAATTCACCGTCATGTTGATCGATAATCAATCCGACAACGGCAGAAACTTTCGGTGTAGCCATGGACGTTCCGACGCTGAAGTAATAGCCGGCCC
Source organism: uncultured Bacillaceae bacterium (assembly GCA_937958375.1). Taxonomy (GTDB): domain Bacteria; phylum Bacillota; class Bacilli; order Bacillales; family Alkalibacillaceae; genus Allobacillus. The sequence goes on along the minus strand of CALGNY010000204.1, from coordinate 1,363 downwards.
CCACAGAATCTGCACTTAATGTAAACTCATCATAGTGCATGAGGTTGTCCAGGTACTCATCCAATCTGCCTTCCGCTTCGTATTGATCGTACAATCGAGTGTCTCCACCAACCGTCGCTAAGTCAACAAACCCGTTTCCGTAGTTTGTATAAACGGCGTACAAGTCGTTTGGACCTGTCGCTGAAACGTTAATGACACCAGGGTGGTCGGCAGGTGAGATTTTGGCTGTTCCACGCAATTCTACATCTTCACCCAACTGTTCATTCAAAAATTCAACGACTTGCTTGTTGTTACGTGCATCCAATCCATCATTTCCTGCAGATGTGACGACGACAGCGCCTTTGCTTTCGGCGTAATCGATTGCACGTTTATACGCAATCATGTCGGCGTTTCCGTTTCCGGTGTTTTCCCATTTTCCTGTATCAGGGTTTTTCTCGAAAACTTGTCCAAGAATATCAAATCCACCTAAGCTCATGGAAAGAACATCCGAACCATCATCCGCAGCTGTGACCATCGCATCCAAGATCCAAGCCGTTTCAGCGGATCCAAGACCGAACACGCGGTACGCACGCAAGCCTAAGTCTGGCGCTACACCCAACATGCCACCGTTACCCGCGATGTGGCCGGAAACATGACTTCCGTGACCGTGTAAATCCTGTACTTGATTGACGTCACCCGTTTCCCAAGGCTCCGTGCCTCGGAATCCACCAGCCGGCACGAAGTTTTTCGAGCCGTCAACGATATTTGGCGCAAGATCCGGGTGGTTCAAGTTGATTCCCGTGTCTAACACCGCGACGACTGTGTCATGGGAACCTGTATGGACATCATAGCTTTTCCCGTTTTCGGTGATGCGCTGAACATCCCACTGCAAAGGCCAAAAAGCAGCCTGTCCTGGGTCTGCAGCTTCTAGTTGAGCGTCAATTTCTTCTTCGCTCATCTTGATTTTCTTCGTTTTTTCAAGGTCCCATTGAATGGATGGGGAAGCAACAGAAACACTTTTCAGCTTGCTGACATTGGAAACCTCGCTAGGCGTTCCTTTCACCTGGTAATAACCTAATTCAGGGACTTCGTAAACGACTTCGGCACCGGTATCAGCCAGTTCCTGCTTAAATTTCTCAACTTGTTTGTTGTTTTTGAGGAGCACCGAATAGTATTCCTCCGATTCTTGTGCGGATAGGGTTGAGACTGAAAAAATAAGTACAAAAAGTAAGACGAGAGATGAAACGAGCTTGCGCATCTAATTCCTCCTTAAATTTGGGATACCTATTAGATTAGCAGTTTATGAAGCGAATTCCTTCCGACTTTCTGACTAAATTTTTAAAATAAAAAATACCTAGAATTGTTTGAAAAAGTCGTTAAATAT
>CALGNY010000203.1 GCA_937958375.1 uncultured Bacillaceae bacterium | reverse complement strand
ACTTTTTCACAATCTCACATACACATTCAATGTGACTACTCTGAGGAAACATATCCACCGGCTGAATTTGTTTCGCTTCATAACCCGCTTCATTCAAATATTTCAAATCACGTGCCAATGTCGATGGGTTACAGGAAACATAAACAATTCGTTCAGGTTCCATTCCAACCATAGCTTGTAGTAGGTCTTCGTCACAGCCTTTGCGCGGCGGATCTACGACAATGACATCAGGCCTTAATCCTTGGGCGTACCACCATGGCATGACTTTTTCGGCTTGTCCGACGTAGAATTCTGTATTGGGAAGTCGGTTTCGTTTGGCGTTATCTTTTGCATTGTCAACGGCTTGTGGAACGACTTCCACACCATATACTTTCTTGGCATGTTGAGCTAAAAATAATGAGATCGTACCTATCCCACAATAGGCATCAACTACGGTTTCACTACCGGACAGTTGTGCATATTCTAGTGCTTTTCCGTACAGTTTTTCAGTTTGTTCAGGGTTGATTTGATAAAATGAATGGGCACCAATCTCGAATGTCAAGTCACCAATTTGGTCGGTAATCGTATCGTTGCCCGAGATCGTCTTCGATTCAGGACCCATTATGACATTCGTTTTTTTCGTGTTGATGTTATGAACGATGCTCTTGACGTCTGGGTCGATGGCTTTGATTTTTTCGATCAGTTTTTCTTTCTTCGGGAGGTCTTTCGTTCGTGTCACAAGCACGACCATCATTTCGTTCGTATGTTGGCCTGTTCTCACAACGACATGACGAATGACACCGCGATGGGTCTGTTCATCGTATGGTTCAATTCCAAGCTCATCAAAAATATCAGCCATAGCTTGGATCAACTTATCGTTTTGTGGATGCTGCACGGGACAAGATTCCATATCGATAATGTTATGAGAGCGTTTTTGATAAAAGCCGGTAATCACCTTGCCGTCGCGCTTACCAACAGGAATGGATACTTTATTACGGTAATCCCAAGGGTTCTCCATGCCGATCGTCGGGTGGACAGGGACATCGGGCATATGTGCGATTTTCCGCATGACATCTTGGACTTGTTTTTGTTTCATTTGCAGCTGGCGTTCATAGGTCATATGTTGAAGCTGGCACCCACCACATTGAAAGAAGATATCACAAGGTGGCGTAATCCGATGCTCACTTTCTTCATAAAGCTCAATCAGCTTTCCGAAGCCGAAGTTTTTCCGTGTCTTGACGACTTTTACTTTAGCTTGTTCTCCAGGTAGTCCGTATGGAACAAACAACGGATAACCGTCGACCTTGGCGACGCCATCTCCTTCATGGGTCAAGTCTTCAAACGTGACATCAATGTATTGATTTTTTTCTACAGGTGTTTGGGCCATGATTTATTCCGTCCTTTATGTGTTGGTGTTTCCATTATATAAGAAGTATCTGCGTTTTCCCAAGCGCTTACTATGGTAAGATGAAAGAAAAGAGGAGGGATCTAAAATGTCTACGGACGAATTGAAAATCACAAACCCGATCGATTGCGGGAATGCACCGAAGAAGCAGGTTATTCTCGATGTTGTCACCGCGTTTGCGAAAAAGGATTTGGAGAGTGTCGACGAATTTCTCTCGGATGAATTAATTTACCGGACAGTTGGAGACAAACAATTGGAGGGGAAAAACAAGGTTACCGAAACGTTACAAGGTAATCCCACCACAATTACTGAGGTAGAGCTATTGAATATCATTACCCACGGACACACAGCTGCTGCCAATGGAATCATGTACACAGCGAATCGAACTCAGATTGAATTTTGTCAGGTGTACCGTTTTGTCAGTGCCGGGAAGAAAGTAATCAAAGAAATTACATCGTATGTCATTGAAAACTAGACACCACTCAGTAAGAAATGAAACAAATTCTTAACCAATATGTAATCCAATTAGCTCTCTAAATGCGGTATGATTAAGATGTATCGTAATTAGGGGGGAATACACATGTACATAATTGCTAGAGAAGTCAATGAACAAACAGAGTACCTAACGGATACAAGCAGTACGACGAGAAAAGTATTCAAGGACTATACCAGTGCAGAGAACTTTGTAAACAAACTCAATTCGCATATTCAATCGAACAAAAAGTGGTATGTGGTGAAAGTTGAAGAAGCGAAAGAGTCATAATCAACTTCCGTTTCATTTTGTTATCGCGAATTAGACAAAAAAGTAGTTCAGTGAAAAGGCATTATATGCTCAATCACTGAACTACTTTTCTTTAATCTGATTCCACTGTTTCTTCAAAATGCTCTCTTGGAACAAAAAACTCGATATGTTTATGCAAGTTCACGAATGTTCCAGGAAGTTTCCCTCCATATTCGCCATCCAAATTCAGCAACAGATCGTCTTTCGGTTCGACGACGATGTGTTTGGCATGGGTGTAAATGACTTTATCGTCATGAATGTGCTGACCACGCAAGGCTTTGTTCGCCAGCAATAAAAATTCAGCTAGATTGGTTTTTTTCAAGATCAATAGATCGAAGTATCCATCATTCATCACGGCGTTTGGCGCCAATTTTTCAAAGCCTGCAATGGAATTGGTATTGGCGACGAGGAAGAGCATGATTTCTCCTTCACAGACTTTTCCGTCGTATTCGATTTTGACGGATGCCGGTCGTAATGACGGCAGCATCTCAATTCCCTTTAGATAATAAGCCAGCTGACCGATCAGTGCTTTCTGTTTACTGGAGGTCTCATAGGTCAATTCGGTCAATTTTCCACCACCAGCGATATTCATGAAATGCTTATCATTTACTTTTCCGATATCAAGTTTCTTGGAAAAGCCTTCGATGATTAATTCCGTCGCTTGTTTGGGATCTCGCGGCAGTTTTAATGCTCTTGCGAAATCGTTTGTCGTCCCCATAGGTAAAATCCCTAGTTTTGGCCGATAAGGCTGGTGGGCAAAGCCATGGATGACTTCATTCAGAGTCCCATCCCCACCAGCAGCGACCACAATGTCATACTCGCGTTCGCAGGCTATTTGCGCTGCTTTCGTAGCATCGTGTTCTCCGGTCGTTGCATGGGCAGATGCTTCATAGCCTGCTTTCTCCAACAATTCAAGGACATCCGGCAAATATTTTCGCATCCCTTCTTTGCCAGATGTCGGGTTATAAATGACACGAGCACGTTTCATTCTCTCACCTTCGTTCAGCAATTACTCTTTCTATTAAGCTTATTCTGAGGTGTCTATTTCATTCGATTAGCGCTTGTCGATTTCTTCTTTTAGGATTTTATTGACCATCGGTGGGTTCGCTTGCCCTTTTGTCTTTTTCATGACTTGGCCGACAAGGAAACCGAGCGCACGGTCTTTTCCGTTTTTATAGTCCTCGATGGATTGTTCGTTTTCATCGAGAACACCCGTGATGATTTCACGTAGTTGATTCTCGTCTGAAATTTGAACAAGCCCTTTTTCTTTGACGATTTTCTCTGGATCGCCACCTTTATTCATCAATTCTGTGATGACTTTTTTGGCTAGCTTGGAAGATAACGTACCTTCTTCGATCAGCTTGATCATTTTGGCCAAGCTTTCTGGGGTGACGTTCAAGTCGTCCAATTCTAGTTGTTTTTTGTTCATATGAGCAGAGATGTCACCCATCAACCAGTTTGTCGCTTGTTTTGGATCGGCGCCATGTTCGATTGTTTCTTCAAAGAAATCGGACATTTCCTTGGTTGTGGTCAATACTTCCGCGTCATATTGATCAAGCTCTAGTTCTTCGACATAACGTTTCTTACGTGCTTCAGGCAGCTCCGGAATCGACTGGCGAACGCGCTCTTTCCACGCATCGTCGATATACAGCGGAACGAGGTCTGGTTCAGGGAAGTAGCGATAATCATCCGAGCCTTCCTTGACACGCATCAAAATCGTCTCTTTTGTTTTTTCGTCATATCTTCGTGTTTCTTGAAGGATTTCTCCTCCTGAACGCAACACTTTTTCTTGGCGTTTTTGTTCAAACTCAAGTCCTTGGCGAACGAAGTTGAACGAGTTCAGGTTTTTCAGCTCCGTTTTCATCCCGAATTCTTCTTGGCCGATCGGTCGGAGTGACAGGTTCGCATCACAACGAAGTGACCCCTCTTGCATTTTTACATCCGACACGCCAGTAAACTGAATAATGTTGCGGAGTTTTTCCAAATACGCATACGCTTCTTCCGGCGTGCGCATATCAGGCTCAGAAACAATCTCGATCAGTGGTGTTCCTTGGCGGTTATAGTCCACATACGAATAGCCATCGTCCCCGTGGGTCAGTTTCCCAGCGTCTTCCTCCATGTGCAGACGGGTAATTCCGATACGTTTTTTCTTGCCGTCGACTTCAATTTCAATCCAGCCGTTTTCACCGATCGGCTTGTCGAATTGAGAAATCTGGTAAGCTTTCGGATTATCCGGATAGAAATAATTTTTTCGATCAAATTTTGTATCGGTTGCGATTTCACAGTTGAGTGCCATGGCAGCACGCATCGCAAAATCGACTGCTTCCTTATTGAGTACAGGCAAAACACCTGGATAGCCTAGGTCGATCGGGTTCACATTGGCGTTTGGGTCGGCTCCGAATGCGTTTGGGCTTGGGCTAAAGATTTTTGAATTCGTTTTGAGTTCGACGTGCACTTCAAGTCCAATAATCGTTTCGAAATTCATTAATTGACACCCCCAATGACTGGCTTTTGCTTGTTGTGATGGGTTTTATGTTCGTACGCATGCGCGACACGGTAAACCGTGTTCTCATCAAAGTGTTTTCCGATGATTTGGAGTCCGACTGGCATGTTGTTTTCCGGGTGGAAACCACATGGCACAGAAATTGCCGGAACACCCGCTAAGTTGACCGGAATCGTCAAGATATCGTTCGCATACATCGTCAGTGGATCATCGATTTGATCCCCGATTTTAAAGGCCGTTGTCGGGGACGTTGGACCAACAATGACATCATAGTCTTCAAAAACTTTTTCAAAATCCTCTGTAATCAGGCGGCGGACTTGTTGTGCTTTTTTATAATAAGCATCGTAGTAGCCTGAGCTTAGAGCAAATGTTCCGAGCATGATCCGGCGTTTGACTTCCTCACCGAACCCTTCACTTCTGGAAAGCTTGAACATGTCGATCATATTGTCCGCTTTTTCCGAGCGTTTTCCGAAACGGACACCGTCAAAGCGAGCGAGGTTCGCCGATGCTTCGGATGAAGCCAGCATGTAGTACGCGGCAATGGCGTATTTCGAGTGTGGCAATGAAACTTCATCCACTTCCGCACCTAGGTCTTTCAAAATATCGATCGCTTCATTGATTTTTTCAGCAACCTGATCGTCGACGCCCTCTTGGAAATACTCTTTTGGCACAGCGATTTTTAAGCCTTTGACATCACCCGTCAAAGCGTCGCGGAACCGTGGCACCTCCAGATTTGCACTGGTGGCGTCCATTTCATCGACACCTGAAATGACTTCCAGGATCCGTGCGTTGTCTTCCACACTGCGCGTAATCGGTCCAATTTGGTCAAGTGATGAAGCAAAAGCGACTAAACCAAAACGAGAAACCCTTCCATATGTAGGTTTCATCCCAACGACGCCACAATACGAAGCAGGCTCACGAACTGAACCACCCGTGTCAGATCCTAACGCAAACGGAACTTGGCCTGCTGCGACCGCTGCCGCTGAGCCTCCGCTTGAACCTCCAGGGACATAGTCTTTATTCCATGGGTTGGTCGTCAGCTGAAACGCAGAGTTTTCAGTTGAAGAACCCATCGCAAACTCGTCCATGTTGAGTTTTCCGATGTTGATCGCTTTCGCTTCTTTCAGTTTGGTTACAACCGTGGCATCATAAAGTGGATCTTCAAAATTGCTGAGAAATTCACTTGCACATGTCGTTTTCAAATCTTTTGTCATGATGTTATCTTTGATTCCGATCGGCATACCGAATAACGGGAATTGGTCTGCATCGATGCCTTCCTCGTCCATTTTCTTGGCTTGTGCTAATGCATCCTCTTTATTTAATGTAAGGAATGCTTTCACTTGACCATCCGTTTCTTCAATCCGATCGAAGCATGCTTGAGTCAATTCGGTAACGGTGATCTCTTTATTGCTTAACTTTTCCTGAAGCTCTTTGATAGTCAAATCTAATAAAGACACTTGATTCCCTCCTTAATCCAAAATCGATGGCACACGGAACTGGCCGTCTTTTTGATCTGGTGCGTTCTTCAGTGCTTCCTCTTTCGTAATCCAGTCCTTCGGTTCATCTTCACGAAACACGTTCTTCATATCCAAGACATGGGTCATCGGCTCGACATTACTAGTGTCGACTTCATTCAATTGCTCGGAAAAATCAATGATTGAGCTTAACTGCTCACTATATTTCTCCGCTTCTTCATCCGTAATCGCAAGTCTCGCCAAATGCGCGACATGTTTTACATCTTCTGTCGTAATTTTTTTAGACATCCTTGCACCTCCACTAAAACGATTCCATTTATCGACTCAATTCATACATCAAAATAACCTTACAATACTCTCTATCATAGCAAAACAACCATTGTCATGGCAACGATAAGTGGAGTTGGTGCGGGTGGCTAACTTTTTGTTATGAAGATGATTGTAGTTAGACGTGCAATTATTTTGGGGAGCCGTGCATTTATTCGAGCTACCCGCGCAATTTTTTTAGGAAGCCGTGCAATTATTCTCGTAAGCCGTGCGATTATTTCGGGAAGCCGTGCAATTATTCGTGCTACCCGCGCAATAAGCGACTGTTGCCGTACAATCGATCTATCAACCTTCCCAAATATCCTATTAAATAGTAAGATTCGACTGACAAATCAATCAATTTCCTTTATAATACTTAGTATCACGAAATAGTTTATTGGGAGGAATTCGAGATATGGCTCGATTAAAGAGATCTGAAGTACCCGTCGAACAAACGTGGAATTTGGATGATTTATTTTCCTCAGTTGCCGATTGGGAAGAAGCACGGATGGAGCTCGAGGATGAGCTGCCGACAGTTACGCAATTCGAAGGGCGGTTGCATGAAGGGGCATCTGTTCTTTTTGACTGCTTGGAAGCATACACCAAGCTGTTGGAAAAAATGACGTTGGTTGCCACGTATGCCAATTTACGCAGTTCAGAGGACGGCACAAATGCAGATAACCAAGCGAATTCTGCGAAGGTTGCGGCTACTTTGTCTAGCGTCGGAGCAGCTATGTCCTTTATCAAATCTGAAATTCTTGCATTGCCTGATGGAAAGATCGAAAGCTATCTGAACGAAAACGAAAACTTAAAAGAATACGAGCTTGTTCTAGAAGATTTATTGAATGAAAAACCATACACGCTTTCTGCCGAAACGGAAAAGGTGCTGGCATCGCTCGGACAAGTTACCAGTGCCCCATACATGATTTATCAGCGGAGTAAGTCATCGGATATGCAGTTCAGCGATTTCGAACATGAAGGGAAAACGTACCCGAACTCATTTGCTCTTTTTGAAGAGGATTATAGTATGTCGTCCAATACGGACATCCGCCATAAGGCATATCAGTCCTTTGTCGAGACACTCAAAAACTATCAAAATACGTTCGCGGCAACCTATTCAACCGAGGTGACGAAGCAAGTCACGCTATCGAAGGTCCGTGGCTATAAAAATGTGACGGAAATGTTATTGCATCCTCAAAAAGTCACGGAGGAAATGTATCATAATCAGTTGGATGTCATCCAAAAAGAGTTGGCACCTCATATGCAGCGTTATGCTAAATTGAAAAAAAGAGAGCTTGGGCTTGAAAAGATGTCGTTCATTGATTTAAAAGCTCCACTTGATCCAGAGTTCAATCCGAAATCCAGCTACGAAGAAGTGTGCGATACGATTTTGGATGCCCTGCAAGTTATGGGGCCGGAATATTCCGAAGCGATGAAGAAAGCAATCAATGAGCGCTGGATTGACTATGCGGATAATGTCGGTAAATCTACTGGCGCGTTCTGTTCGAGTCCATATGGTGCACATCCATACATCTTGTTGACGTATACCGGAAATATGCAAGGCGGGTTCACGCTCGCACACGAACTCGGTCACGCGGGACACTTTTATTTCGCGAACCAGCACCAACGCATTTTCAACACGCGGCCGTCGACTTATTTCATTGAAGCACCGTCGACATTGAATGAATTATTGCTTGCCGATCATTTACTCGAACAAACGAATGATCAGCGGATGCGCCGCTGGGTTATTTTACAACTGCTCGGTACGTATTATCACAACTTTGTGACTCACTTACTTGAAGGAGAATATCAACGACGGGTCTATGATTTGGCGGAAAAAGGAATTCCATTGACTGCCCAAACACTTTCCGAGCAGAAAGGTGAAGCACTCCAGAACTTTTGGGGTGATACGGTGGAGATTGATGAAGGTGCTAAGCTCACGTGGATGCGCCAGCCGCATTATTACATGGGGCTTTATCCATACACGTATTCTGCTGGGTTGACGGCCTCGACCGCCATCCACGGATTAATCAAAGAGGAAGGTCAGCCAGCCGTCGATCGTTGGTTGGACGTTCTGAAAATGGGAGGAACGAAAACACCGCTTGAACTGATGAAATATGCTGGAGTCGACATGTCCACACCAGATGCCGTGAGAAAAGCAGTTGCTTATGTTGGTTCCCTGATCGATGAACTTGAACAAAGCTATGAATAAAAAATTCGAACAGAACTTCTGAGTTATCAGGAGTTCTGTTTTCTTTTGTACCAAGCCAATGCGGCCTCTTCGGTTGATTGGACGAAATCATTTTTACCGAGAATATAAGCTTCCATATCGAATGGGTATTGTTGCGCTAACGTTTTTTTCAATTGTCCGTACTGTTCTTTGACAGCTGGATGTTCCTTCAAATAGTCTCGGAAAGCCAAATGACGCTCAATATGGCGGCTCCCAGCTTGAAACATGTGGACATGGTGGGTCCGATGATCTTCACCTTTTGGAAAATATCTGCGACCCTCGATTCCATATTCGCCTCTCGGGTCGTAACCGAGTTCTCTCATTTGGTCGTCATAAGTATCGACATGACTGATCTGTTTTACGATGGGCATCAGATCGATGATTGGCTTGGCATCTAAATTGGGTACCGCCGTACTTCCGATGTGATGAATCGCAATGATCTCCTC
>CALGNY010000202.1 GCA_937958375.1 uncultured Bacillaceae bacterium | reverse complement strand
TTATTTTTAAAAATACAACCATCTCTTTGGCCAAGGATATAAGGCTCCTTGGAATGACACTATCTTTTTTTATATCGTTGCTATCTTTTTTGTAACGTTCACTATTGTGTATAGACCGTACCCGTTGGTCGATCATTTTTTTAGACGCTATTTTTTATTTGTAATACCTGACTTCGTATAAAACACATCCATTTGGAGATTTCCATGGTCCATGCTCCATTCCTGGTGGTCTGGAAGCGATCATCCCTTTGGAAAACTCTTTGTTCAACGTCAAATCGATGAATGAACCTTCGACAATAAAGACTTCTTCCCAATAATCATGAACTTGGACACCATTCGGCGTTGTGTCTGTACCCGGCTCAAATTCCATGATTCGAACCAAGTCTCTACCTTCCTCGTCTTGTGAAACCATTCGTTGATATAATCCATCAACCTTGCCATCAATTTTCTCTCTCTCAAATGCTTTGTAATCAGTAAATTCCACTGATGGCCGGCTCATTTCACCACCCCCCTTAATCATAAAATTTTGGGTAAGTCAGTATAGATGCGGCACTCGGCTGTCGAAAATAGGAACTTCTTTTCTGACTTCCAATACTCTATCTGGATTCAATGATCCTGTAAGGGTTTCTTCCTGGTCTCCTGATCCTTCAGCAAGTACTTCACCCCAAGGATCGATAATCATCGAAGACCCGGCATAGTCCACACCATCCAAGGACCCGATATTATTGGAAGAAACCACATACATCTGATTCTCGATAGCTCTGGCAATGTTCAAACTTCTCCAATGACTTCTTCTCGGTGTTGGCCATTCAGCTACCACAAACAATACTTGTGCACCATCCAGCGCCAATTGACGGGACAGTTCAGGGAAACGTACGTCATAGCAAATGATGACGCCCATTTTCACTCCTTCGAGTTCAAATGTTTTTACTTTTTCTCGTCCACCCTTTAAGTAAAGTGGTTCATTCAGCATCGGAACCAAATGGATCTTGCTGTATTCGTGAACGAGTTTTCCTTTCCGATCAAAAACAAAGCTTGTGTTATAGACTTCACCATCAACCTGATTGGCAACGGATCCACCGACGATATTGATGTTGTATGTTTTCGCAAGGTCACTCAAGAACGATTTTGTCGGTTCACCTGCATCGTCTGCCAGGTCCGTCAGTTTTTCCAACGTATACGATGTGGTCCACATTTCCGGAAGAACGATCGTGTCCGGCTTGTCACCTTTTGAAAGCTCTTCCACCCACTGTTGGACTTTCTCTCTATTTTTTTGTGGATTCCCTGCTACTACATCCATTTGATAAATTGCAAATTTCATTTCAATTACTCCCTCTCAATATTGATGATTTCGTAACTTGCTGAAATGTCGTCATTTCTGACAGGGTCTTTAAACGTCATACGGAAAGCAGTGCCATACTTAAAGCCATCTTTCAATGGAACGGTACCTGAGAAAAAGATACTGTTTTTCTTCGGTGCATCCACTTTTTCGATATAGGCCATGATTTCCTCATAAGGCATAATCGCTTGTAAGGAATCTTGTTGATAATCAACCCACTCGCCATCCAGATAAACTTGTGAGGAAAGCTCCAGCTCATCCCAATGATCAAGCACGTCTTCTAATTTCCATGCTTTCTTTGCGAAAGGTTTCCCACACACTTGTTTCGATTTATTGATATCGACCGTTTCTAAACCGCGATCGGTGTGATCGCTGCCCACGGTGACATAAACTTCGTCTTCGGTTTCACCAAAAATCAGAACGATCTCTGCTTCACCGCTCGTCTTCTCACCCAATACTTCCATTGGCTGATCCTGGAGAACAGTGTTTGCACTGACCGGATACAGCATCGGGACTTCCTTTGGTTCTGGAATTCCAATTTCTGCTAGTTCCTTGATGTGTGCATACGTATTTTCTTTATTTCTTCCGGTGTACCCAATACAAAAAGCTTTGGTAATCGTAACTTCCTGTGTTGCTTCGTCGATTGCTAGTTGATAAGTTGATTTACTCATTCCCAAGCCCTCCTACTGAATCCGCTTTCATGCTGTCCTGTAATTGCTCACGTTGCTTTTTGACGCTAGCAGCCGTGGTCAATAAGTGATTTTTCATTAAATCTGCTGCTTTTTCTTCATTTCGTTCACGTAAAGCTTCGAGCACTTCTCGGTGTTCTTGAATGACCTCTTCCATTCGGCCCTCTTTTGAAATGGCTGCGTGGCCAATCAGACGGGTCAAGTTATATAGTTCCTGTAAAATTTGTTCCAATATATTTTGGTTTGAAAGCTTCAGGAGCTTTCGGTGAAGAATCTGGTCTAATTCAATGTACCGAATCCGGTCATTGTTCTTGATCGCCAATTGTTGTTCATCAACTAATTGATCCAAACTGTCCAATTCTTCATCCGTAATATGCTTGACCAACATTCTGATGCTTCTCATTTCAATTGAAATGCGCAAGTATAAAATTTGTTCCATGTCGTGCTCATCAATCTGTCTTACTTTAAAACCTTTTCGGGGAATATGGATGAGCAACCCTTCTTTTGTCAAATCACCAACCGCTTCTCTTACGGGTGTACGTGAAATATGAAGAGATTCCGCTAGAGAAGTCTCGGTCATCATTTCGTCCGGATCTATATCTCCTCCTAAAATGGACCGCTTCAGCTGGTCGTATACCATTTCTTTCGTCGTCTTTCTTTTTGCAATGGGTTCCAATGAATTCACTCCGAAATATCTATTGATTATATTGTGGTTAATCTGCGTTTTTTTATTAAAACGCTTTCATTCAGTGCACATCGAATCTGTTTTTGTGTGTACTGTATTATGTATACATAATAAATGAAACTCTTGATAATTGTCAAATAACTTTTTAAATATTTTTCAAAAGGCTGTTGTGACGGGCTTTGTAGGCGTATAAATCTATGTGAAAAAGCTTGGGAAGTTTCTTTCGGAGGGTCGACCACTCGATCGCTGGCCAAAGTTGATCGCAAATTATTGTTTCATTGTTCTTGATCAAGTGCTCAATGACCGCTGGTGGAAGATTTGGTTCATACAGGTAGTTGAGCAAGCGCTCAATGACCG
>CALGNY010000201.1 GCA_937958375.1 uncultured Bacillaceae bacterium | reverse complement strand
TATTATCAGGCGAATAAGCGGTTGAAGCAGCAGGTGAAGGAGAGTCGGAAGTTTGTTTCTGAACAGTTGAATGGTGTTTCTGAAGTGATGAATACATTCGCCAAAGAGATGATGAAAGAACGCGAGGAGTACTCCTGGCATGAAGATGAGATTCGCCATGTGCTCAGTCAAATGAATATTGCCGTCGAGCGATTGGAATTGTATTCGATCCATAAAGGGAACATCGACATTGAGTTGACGGCCTACTTCCATGACTATCACGGGGAAGCTGAAAAATTGATTGCACCTTATTTGTCAGATTTATTGAACGAAACGGTCGTTGTTGAAAAGGAAGTTGCCCCTGATGGGCGAAATGGGTATCGCACGTTTTATTTGAGTTCGATTCGTAAATTTCAAGTTACGACAGGTGTGGCCCATGCAGCGAAAAATGGGAATTTCATTTCTGGCGATAGCTATATGGTCAAAGAATTAGGGAAAAGTCGCTATGCACTTGCGATCAGTGATGGAATGGGGAACGGCGAAAGAGCTTTTCAAGAAAGCTCCGAAACGCTGCGTTTGCTCCAGCAGATTCTGAATTCAGGGATTAACGAAGAAGTTGCGATCCAATCGATTAACTCCATTTTATCCCTACGCACGTCGGACGAGATTTATGCCACGTTGGATTTGGCGATTCTGGATTTGCAAGAGCCGTATGTGAACTTCCTGAAAATCGGAGCCACGGTCAGTTACATACTTCGGGGTGGCTCGGTTTACCCGATTGAATCCGGTAATTTACCGATCGGTATTTTGGAAGAATTCGATGTGGAACCTGTTCGTGAAAATTTAAAGGACGGCGATATCTTGATCATGGCAAGTGATGGTGTCTTGGAGTCGCCTAACCGGAAGGAGAATCGGGAAGCGTGGTTGAAGCGGAAAATCGTTCAATTGGAAACGAGAGATCCTCAAGAAATTGCCGATCTTCTGTTAGAGGAAGTCGTCCGCAGCAATTATGGTCAAATCGCCGATGACTTGACGATCTTAGTCGCTAAAGTGGACAAAAGCAAACCGAAATGGGCCTCCTTTACGGCCTTCGTTGGTCTATAAGTCTATTCACGGGTATAAAGAAGATTTTCTTGGTCAAGAATGGAGGTAAAAATAGAGGAGGCGACAAACGATGGGTAAAGGTACTATTCGGCAAATTCTATTGATTACAGATGGATGTTCGAATCAAGGGGAAGACCCTGTTCGTGTCAGTGAGCAAATTGCACAGCAAGGGATTTCCGTCAATGTGATCGGTGTGATGGAAGATGATCAAACAGAAAATCCAACCGGACTGGCAGAGGTGAATGAGATTGCTCAAGCCGGTAATGGGGTCAGTCGGATTGTTTACGCGGAAGAATTATCAGAAACCGTTCAGATGGTGACGCAAAAGGCGATGACGCAAACCATCCAGGGATATGTTTCACAAGAATTGAAGGGAATTTTCGGAAAAGAAATGCGTGAAGAGGATCTGCCACCAGATACGAAAGAAGAGGTCCAAGAGATTGTTGAAGAATTAGGGGAGACGGTCGACTTACAAGTATTGATCTTGATTGATACGAGTGCAAGCATGCAGGATAAAATGTCTGCAGTCCGTGAATCATTGAATGATATGGTCATCAGTTTGAAATCGCGGATGGGTAGTTATTATTTTTCAATCTATCAATTTCCGACACGTCGGAAAATCACAAAACAGCTTCTTTCTTGGACGAACCGAGGGGCTGATATTGCCAAAGTCTTTCCGAAGCTTGCGACTGGAGGCATTACACCTACAGGTTCAGCATTAAAAGAAGCCGTGAAAATATTTGATCAAGAGGTCATTGGAGAGGAAGTCGACTATGACATCATCGATACATCCTACCGTTCGTCTAGCTGACCGGACAACGTTGGTCGGAAAATGGCATAAACGAAGATATCAAGTGATCGGTCGGATTGGAGAAGGTTCGAGGGGATCGATTTACCTTGTTCAAGGTAGCCGAGGACGATTTGCATTAAAAATCAGTAAAGATTCCTCTGTGATCACCCGTGAGGCAAAGATTCTTAAAGTAATGAGAAAGGTCCAAGGCGTCCAGCTTGGGCCTTTTTTGTTCGATGTCGATGACGCGGTCATTCACCAAACGAGTTATTCGTTTTATGTCATGGAATATATCGAAGGCATCCAAATCAAAGATTGGTACCAACCGGGTAAATTCAATCAGCTTGCAACAGTGATGAAGCAGCTGCTCTTTCAGCTGCATCACATTCATCAGGCAGGCTATATTTTCGGTGATTTGAAGCTTGAGAATTTGCTGATTGACCGGAAAAGAAAGCGCATCCGGCTCGTTGATTTTGGTGGCGTCACAAAAATAGGCAGATCCGTCCGCGAATATACGAGCCAATACGACCGTGGCTATTGGCAGATGGGCGAACGGCGAGCCGAGCCATCGTATGATTTATTTGCCGTTGCGATGTGCATGCTGCAACTCGATTCGATGTTCAGGAAAAATGGAGCGACCAACAAAAACCTAATGCGTTTGATCGATCAAAGCCAGACGCTTGTCCCATTCCATTCCATTTTAAAAAAGGCGGTCAGTGGGAGTTATACGCATGCGACGGAGATGAAACGTGATTTAGACCGGTTACGTTTTCCGCAACAACGAAAAAACAGAAGAAGAATCGGAGCACACTCTATGGCTCATGCCAGTCATCAAGCATCCGATCCAACCTATAAAAACGAATTGATTGGGATTACGGCTGTGTTTATGGGACAGGTGTTTTTATTTGTCGGGATTTATTATTGGTTTTAACTAAAGACATTCATTGAATTCGAATAAATCAGAGTGATATAATGGAATGAATGGACAAGGCAAGGAACGGAGAGGAAGATGATGCTCAAATCATCCGTTTTATCATTTAATGAAAAACATCAATTGTTCAAACAAGGTGATACGTTATATTTAGCGGTATCAGGCGGCTTGGATTCCATGGCCATGCTTGATTTTTTTTATCGGATCCAAGAGGAATGGTCGCTTGAATTGATCGTGCTTACTGTGGATCATCAGCTTCGTGGGCAAACGTCTCGACAGGATGCCGAATTCGTTGAAGCCGAAGCCCATAAACGAAATTTACGTGTCATTCGTGGGGAAGTGGATGTGGAAACGTACAGACAAACGCATCGTGTCGGAACGCAGGAAGCGGCCCGAAAGCTGCGGTACCGTTTTTTTGAAAAACAGATGAATGACCGGGCTGATGTGAAATTAGTCACTGCCCACCACGCAGACGACCAAGCGGAAACGATGTTGATGCAACTGGCAAAAGGGGTTCCGCTGAAGGGCATTCCGCTAAAGGGCTCTCTTGGCAACAAACAAATCATCCGGCCATTTTTAAGTGTCAGTAAGCAAGAACTCCTCACGTATATCGAAACGAATCAGGTTGACTATCATGAGGATCCCACCAACCAAGATGATACGTACACGAGAAATCGCTTCCGCCAAAGGATTCTTCCATTTTTCAAAAAAGAAAACCCGAATTTCCTTGAAGGTGTCCAACGACTATCGGAAATGTACCGAGATGAGGACCGGATTTTAGATGATTTGGCCAATGAAAAAATGCAGTCAATCGGTCAGTTTTGTGAACAAAAAGTGACGTTTTCGATTCCGCAGTATCTAGCTCTCCCTTTATCTTTACAAAGAAGGGGGTTTCATCTAATATTAAACTATCTTCATATTCCAATGGGTAAAACTGATTATTTTTTTGACTTTTTGGAATGGCTTCAAGCAGATCAACCGAATGCTACATATTCATTTATGAAGGATTTTCAGTGGGTGAAGGCCTACGACCAATGTGAAATCGGATATAAGGATCTGTCGGATCGGTCTTATTTTGTCTCGGTAGCAATTGATGAAACCGTTCATTTACCGAATGGTTGGACGCTGTCTGTGACTGAGGTGGACAAGGTCGAATCAACCGACACTGATCATCACGTCTATCTGTTTGCATGTGATAAACGTCACATAGTATTTCCGCTGACGATACGTACCCGCAAACCTGGGGATCGAATTCGACTTTTAGGATTAGCTGGTACGAAAAAAGTGAAGGATATATTTATAGACGAAAAAGTACCTAAAATTGACCGTGATCGATGGCCAATTGTTGAAAATGGGGATGGCACCATTCTCTGGTTACCCAAACTGGCAAAAAGCGATTTTGCCTCGACTGGGCAGGAAGCTGATTCGTATGTCGTCATCCGTGCCACTCAACCATCTGAACCGTTTGATGGATTGAATAGGAACAACGAATGAGGAGGACCATTCATGCACAATGAGATTGACAAAATTTTATATGAAGAAGAAGAGCTTCAAGCAAGAACGAAAGAGCTAGGTGAAATCATTACGGAAAAATTCGATGGGAAATTCCCGCTTGCTGTCGGAGTGCTGAAAGGCGCAATGCCTTTTATGAGTGATTTATTGAAGCGCGTCGACACGCACGTGGAAATGGACTTTATGGATGTTTCCAGTTATGGTGGCGGTATGGAGTCGAGCGGTGAAGTCAAAATTTTGAAGGATTTGAACACGCAAGTCAAAGGACGCGACTTGCTGATCATTGAAGACATCATCGACAGTGGGTTGACATTGAGCTACCTGGTCGACCTATTCAAACACCGGAAAGCAAAGTCTATCACGATCGTCACACTGCTGGATAAACCCAGTGGACGTAAGGGAAACATAAAGGCGGATTTGGTTGGTTTTGAAGTCCCGGACGCATTCGTTGTCGGCTATGGATTGGATTACCAAGAGAGATATCGGAATCTTCCTTATATTGGGGTTCTGAAGCCGGAAATTTATTCATAGGTTCAAAGGAAAAATTCAAGGAATATTCAAGACCTTATAGTTGAGTAAGGAAAAAATTATGTGATAGTATTAGTTTAGTTTTGTGTTGTAGGAGGAGGTAAGTAATGAGTCGGGTGTTCCGAAATACCATATTTTATTTGGTTATTTTCTTGATTCTGATTGCCATTGTCAGCATGTTCAACAATCCGGCACCAGAGACAGAGCAAATGAATTATAGCCAATTTGTTGAAGTGTTAGAAGACGGTCAAGTTGAAGAAATGACCTTACAATATACAAATTTTGCTTATGAAGCCCGTGGTGAATATAGCGGGGATGAAGGATTGACTAGTTTTGTCGCTGAGATTCCGGCCAATGATGAGATCATCAGCACCATCATCACACAGGCCAATCAGCAAAGTAATTTGACGGTGGAACCGGCTGAAGAACCAAGTGCATGGGCACGGGTTCTGACGACGTTGATTCCATTCATCATTATTTTCATTCTATTCTTCTTCTTACTTAGCCAAATGCAAGGCGGCGGCGGTAAGATGATGAACTTCGGTAAAAGTAAAGCGAAAATGTATACCGAAGATAAGAAGAAAACGAAATTTACCGACGTGGCAGGCGCCGATGAAGAGAAACAGGAGCTTGTTGAAGTCGTTGAATTCTTAAAAGACCCACGGAAATTCTCCGCGCTCGGTGCGCGAATTCCGAAAGGTGTCTTGCTTGTCGGGCCTCCGGGTACCGGTAAAACATTACTTGCGAAAGCTGTCGCAGGGGAAGCGGGCGTTCCGTTCTTCTCCATCAGTGGTTCAGACTTCGTAGAAATGTTTGTCGGTGTCGGTGCTTCTCGTGTACGTGACTTATTTGAAAACGCGAAGAAAAACGCTCCTTGTATCATCTTTATTGATGAGATCGATGCTGTCGGACGTCAACGTGGTGCAGGTGTTGGCGGTGGACATGATGAGCGTGAACAAACATTGAACCAACTACTCGTTGAGATGGATGGTTTCGGTGTGAACGAGGGAATCATCATTATGGCGGCGACTAACCGTCCGGATATTCTAGACCCAGCCCTCCTTCGTCCTGGACGTTTCGACCGTCAAATTCCAGTCAACGCACCGGATGTTAAAGGTCGTGAAGAAGTACTAGGGGTTCATGCGAAAGATAAGCCACTCGCAAAAGATGTGAGTTTGAAAACCATTGCGATGCGGACGCCAGGATTTTCTGGAGCCGATTTGGAGAACTTACTGAACGAAGCCGCTTTAGTTGCTGCTCGTGAAGATGTGAAACAAATTTCGATGCGTCATGTCGATGAAGCGATTGACCGTGTCATTGCCGGACCATCGAAGAAGAGCCGCGTCATTTCCAAAAAAGAACGAAATATCGTCGCGTATCATGAGAGTGGACACACCGTCATTGGTGTTGTCTTGAATGATGCCGATATGGTTCATAAAGTAACGATCGTGCCTCGTGGTCAGGCTGGCGGTTATGCCGTCATGTTGCCTAGAGAGGATCGATATTTCCAAACGAAACCTGAATTGATGGATAAAATCACTGGTTTACTCGGTGGACGCGTTGCTGAAGAAGTTATTTTCAAAGAAGCAAGTACAGGCGCACATAATGACTTCCAGCGCGCAACGAATATCGCCAGAAAAATGGTTACTGAATTTGGAATGAGTGAAAAACTCGGACCACTTCAGTTTGGTACATCAGGCGGAGGCCAAGTATTCTTGGGTCGTGATTTACAGAACGAACCGAACTACAGTGACCAAATCGCCTATGAAATTGACCAAGAAATCCAAAACATCATCAATACGTGTTACGAGCGGGCGACAGAAATCATCACGAAGCATAAAGAGCAGCTTGAGTTGATCGCTCAGACACTACTTGAAGTTGAAACATTGGATGCGGATCAAATCGATGGCCTGTTCTATCACGGTAAGCTTCCGGAAAAATCAGAAGAAGAGGAAAGCGTCGAAGAACAGTTAGATGATATTAAAGATACGAAGTCTGACTATAAAGATGACGATTCAACTTCTGAGACGGATTCTGCTGATGAAAATGATGACCGTGACGGTGAAAATACGTCCGATGTCAAAGTCAATATCAATCGTCAACAAGACGATTTACCAACCGAAGACGATAAACCTGTTGGTAACGCAGAACCGAAAGCGGAAGAAGAAGAAAATAAAGATCAAAATGATTCAGATTCTAATCGGAAAGAATAACGATTTGATTTGAAGTCATAGGAATGAAAAAGCACTAATCAAGATGGGGAACCGTCTTGTTTGGTGTTTTTTGTTTGTTTTGGGGGTGGGGTTGGATTGGAGCGGGCGGGTGCCCGCGGATTTATGTGCCCTGTTTTGGTGGATATGGACCCTGACTTGGCGGTTATGGACCTTTGGCGATAGGATATGTGCCCGTATCCTCAAGATATGTGCCCTTAGTGAAAAAATATGGTCCCTTACGCGGAAAATATGGTCCCGTGTGTTCGGTAAATGAGCCAAGTGGTGGATATATGCGCCCATCATCGTGGGAAATGCGTCCGTTGCGTTGGGATATACGCCCTCCATCTCGAGATATGCGTCCTTCGTGAAAAAATATGGTCCCTTGCGCGGAAAATATGATCCCGTGTGTTCGGTAAATGAGCCAAGTGGTGGATATATGCGCCCATCATCGTGGGAAATGCGTCCGTTGCGTTGGTATATGCGCCCTCCACATCGAGATATGCGCCCTCCATCTCGGGATATACGCCCTTCATGAAAAAATATGGTCCCTTGCGAAGAAAATATGGTCCGATCTGCGTGGTAAATGAGCCGAGTGGGAGATATATGCACCCGTGGCTGGTGGAAATGCTCCCATGGCGACGGGATATGCGCCCAAATATACGAGATATGTGCCGAACGAGATACATGTTCTGTATCAAGAACTCTCATTACACATTATAAGTCCATTTGTGATATGATTTACGGTGAAAAACCACGTAGAAATGGGTTGAATTTATGATTTTTGTGTTGGACGTCGGGAATACAAATACGGTACTCGGTGCGTTTGAAGATGATCGGATGATTTATCAATGGCGCATTGCAACGGACCGTTTTAAAACCGAAGACGAATATGGGATGAGCATCAAGGCATTGCTGCAGCATAGTGGCTTGTACTTTAGCGATTTTAAAGGGGTAATCATTTCTTCTGTCGTTCCACCGGCGATGTTTGCCTTGGAAAATATGAGTGAAAAATATTTCAAGACGAAGCCGTTTATTGTCGGTAAGGAATCGGTGAAGACGAATTTGAAGATGAACTACCCGCAACCCCAAGAAATTGGTGCAGACCGGATTGTGAATGCAATCGGCGGGATTAAGGAATATGGGGCACCATTAATTATCGTCGACTTCGGTACAGCGACGACATTTTGTTATATTAATGAAAACAGTGAATATAGCGGTGGAATTATTTCCCCGGGAATTAAAATTTCCACCGAAGCTTTATATACGAAAGCCGCAAAGCTTCCGCGGATTGAAATTTCAAGGCCAGATTCGGTGATTGGAAAATCAACCGTCGGTGCGATGCAATCGGGCGTTTTCTACGGGTATGTCGGGCAAGTGGACGAGCTTGTCAGGCGGATGAAAGAGGAAGTCGGTACGGAGCCGACGGTAATTGCAACAGGTGGATTGGCCAAACTAATTGGCAAAGGTTCTCAAACGATTGACCATGTGGATGATTTTCTGACATTAAAAGGGTTATATGAAATTTACCAACTACAAGAAAAGGACTGAAATAAATGAAAGATTATATGATTCGCGCGACCGCGTTTGACGGACAAGTCCGTGCTTTTGCCATTCGCTCAACAGACACAGTCAATGAGAATACGCAGCGGCTGGACACGTGGCCAACAGCTTCAGCAGCATTGGGCCGGACCGTGACGATCTCTGCCATGATGGGTTGGATGTTGAAAAATGAAAATAAACTGACGGTCAAACTGGAGGGTGATGGACCGATTGGTGCGGTCATTGCCGACAGTGATGCCCATGGTGGAGTGCGTGGCTACGTGCTCAATCCTCACGTGGATTTTGAATCGAATGCGCAAGGTAAACTCGACGTCAAGCGAGCGGTAGGAACAAACGGAACACTTAGTGTCGTAAAAGATTTAGGGATGAAAAACAATTTTACAGGCCAAGTACCGATTGTATCCGGTGAAGTCAGTGAAGATTTCACGTATTACTTCGTTTCTTCTGAGCAAATCCCATCTGCGGTCGGAGCAGGTGTACTGGTCGATACGGATTATTCAATCTTGGCTGCGGGAGGTTTTATCCTTCAAATTATGCCGGGAGCCTCAGAGGAAGTCGTCGAAAAATTGGAGAAGCGCGTGGATGAAGTTCCTGCCATTTCCACATTGATCCAAGAAGGTCAAACACCAGAAGATATTTTGGGTCAATTTTTTGAAGGAGAAGACTGGCAGGTGAATGAACAGATTGATGTTCAATTTCATTGTAACTGTTCCAAAGAGCGAATTGAAAACGCGATTCGTGGCTTAGGGAACGAAGAAATCGATGATATGATCAAAGAAGATGGTGGCGCAGAAGCAACATGCCAATTCTGTCATGAAGTGTACCACCTGGATGCAGAAGAACTGGAACAACTGAAACAGTAAGTATGCATGGAAATAGGATTGAGCTAAAGGGTGGTCAGATCGATGAAAGAATTTAAGGTTACGGATAATATCAGCTTTGATTTTTCTCAAGAAACACTCATCATGGGCATCTTGAACATTACGCCCGATTCGTTTTCTGACGGAGGGAAGTATAACCGCCTGGATGATGCGGTCAATCATGCGAAAAAGCTTGCCGAGGACGGAGCGAAAATCATTGATATTGGTGGAGAGTCGACTCGCCCAGGACATGAGCCCGTTTCGGCAGAAGAAGAGATCGATCGGATCGTCCCGGTTATTAAACAGTTGAACGAATCAATCCCTACACCCCTGTCGGTTGACACGTTTAAAGCGAAAACAGCTGAAGCCGCCCTCCAAGCTGGTGGGAACATCATCAATGATATTTGGGGAGCCAAGGCAGATCCGGAAATCGCTGCGGTCGCAAAGACATTCGGCGCACCGATTATTTTGATGCATAACCAAGATGAACCGGTTTATGATGATCTCATTGAAGATATGAAAAAAAGCTTATCGGAAAGCATTGAGATTGCGAAACGATATGGTGTATCCGATGAACAGATCATTTTGGACCCAGGAATCGGCTTTGGAAAAACCCTAGAACAAAACTTCTTGGCAATGCGGCGTTTAAGTGAGTTGAAGACATTGGGTTATCCGATCTTACTCGGGACTTCCCGCAAATCAATGATTGGGAAGTTACTTGATTTGCCTCCGGAAGAACGACTGGAAGGAACAATCGCAACTGTTTGTGCCGGCATTCAACAAGGCGTCGATTTCGTGCGCGTACACGATGTGAAGGAAGTGAAGCGAGCGGTTGATGTCATGGATGCGATGCTCGGAAAGGGGAGGATTGCCGTTGGACAAGATTAAAGTCAATGGAATGATGTTTTACGGTTACCATGGTTTGTTCCCTGAAGAAAATAAGCTCGGCCAGCGTTTTACGGTCGATGTCGAATTGATGGGTGATTTCAGAAAAGCGGGGATCACCGATCAGATGGAAGACAGCATTGATTACGGTGAAGTATATGAAACAACGAAGTCGATTATGGAAGGGAAAGCCTACCATTTGCTCGAATCGCTTGCTGAGACGATCGCCAAAACCATGTTTCAAACGTTTGATAAGCTTAGTGCCATCCGGATCAATATCGACAAACCTGGTCCACCGATTCCCGGTTACTATGAGTCCGTTGGCGTAGAGATTACCCGAGAGCGTACCGATTATGAAGCATAGAGCGTATGTTGCCTTGGGTACCAATATTGAACCGAAAGAAAAGCATTTGAGTAAGGCGATCAGGCAGCTTCGTGAACATCCAAGCATCCAAATGAATCAGAAATCCTCGATTTATGAAACAGAACCTGTCGGCTATACCAATCAAGATTATTTTTTGAATATGGTGGTGGAAATCGACACGGATCTGTCTCCGGAAAGGTTACTGTCGGCTTGTCAGACAATCGAGCAAGAGCTTGGTCGAAAGCGAATCATTAAAAATGGTCCGCGCACAATCGATCTGGACATCTTGTTGTTTGACGATGTTCATATGGAAGGCGAGCAATTGACCATCCCCCACCCACGTATGAAGGATCGAGCGTTTGTGCTGGTTCCTTTAGCTGAAATCAATCCGGATGCACCAATCGATGGTGTACCGGTTAGGAGCCATTTGGAAAAATTAGATGAAGAAGAGCTGGCGGGTGTGCAAAAAAGAGCGGAATAGCCCTTGTTTGACATACGCAGACACTTGAAAGGGCCGTGCGTGAGTGGTAAAGTAAGTAGGCGAATCAAAGATTATACGGTGAATGACGGAATAGGTTTTTTCAAGCCAATAGAATGGCTTTTCGAGCAGGCGTCATGCAAAGGAACTGCCTACATATCGGGGCAGTTTTCATTATACGTACGACTGCGATTGAAGAAAAAAACAGTTGAGGTGAAACATGTGTCTGAAGAATTGAATGACCAGATGAAAACCCGTCTGGATAAATTAAGCGCCCTTGAAGAGCAAGGCATCAGTGGGTTTGGTGATAAATTTGAACGAACCCATTTGACGGATGAATTAAAAGAGCTTTATGACGGTTTTTCGAAAGAGGAATTAGCGGAAAAAGAAGATGAAACAGAAGTCACGATTGCGGGACGGATCATGACGAAACGCGGAAAAGGTAAAGCCGGCTTCGCGCATATCCAAGACTTAAAAGGACAAATCCAATTATATGTAAGGAAAGATCAAGTCGGCGACGAAGCTTATGAGCTGTTCAAATCAGCGGATTTAGGCGATATTGTCGGTGTGACGGGCGTGATGTTCAAAACGAACGTAGGCGAACTTTCTGTCAAAGCGACAACCTTTGACCTTCTGACGAAATCGTTGCGTCCGTTACCTGAAAAATTCCATGGTCTAAAAGACGTTGAACAACGTTACCGCCAACGTTATTTGGACTTAATTACGAATCCGGATAGTAAGGAAACGTTTATCTTACGCAGTAAAATCATTCAGTCCATGCGTCGCTACTTAGATGAAAAAGGCTTTTTGGAAGTGGAAACACCAATGATGCATTCCATCCCTGGTGGGGCTTCTGCCAGACCATTTGTCACGCATCATAACGCGCTGGATATCGAGCTTTACATGCGAATTGCGATTGAGCTTCACTTGAAACGACTCATCGTCGGTGGACTGGAAAAAGTCTATGAAATCGGACGCGTTTTCAGAAACGAAGGGGTATCCACCCGTCACAATCCAGAGTTTACGATGATCGAGCTATATGAAGCGTATGCCGATTATGAAGATATTATGGACTTGACCGAGCAATTGGTGGCTCATATTGCCGAGGAAGTACTTGGGACAACCCAACTGACGTATGGCGAGCATGAAGTTGATTTGACACCTAAATGGAAGAGATGGCATATCGTTGATGCGATCAAAGAATATACAGGTGTCGACTTCTTTGAGGATCTAACCGATGAGCAAGCGCATGCATTAGCCAAGGAACACGGTGTTGAAGTTGAAGATCATATGACATATGGACATATCGTCAATGAGTTTTTCGAACAAAAAGTTGAAGAACATTTAATCCAACCGACCTTTATTTATGGCCATCCGGTTGAAATTTCTCCGTTAGCCAAGAAGAATCAGGAAGATCCACGCTTTACGGATCGATTTGAATTATTTATCGTCGGTCGGGAGCATGCCAATGCATTCTCTGAGCTGAACGACCCGATTGATCAACGTCAACGTTTCGAAGCTCAATTGAAGGAAAGAGAAGCGGGGAACGATGAAGCCCATTATATGGATGAAGATTTCTTGGAGTCATTGGAATATGGCTTACCGCCAACCGGTGGACTCGGAATTGGAATTGACCGTCTCGTCATGCTGTTGACGAATTCACCATCCATCCGTGATGTGCTGTTATTCCCACAAATGAGAAGCCGTTCTGAATCATAAGGATAGAAAAGTCACTTCCTATTGAAAGGGAGTGGCTTTTTTCGTTGGTGATAACTTCGGACGATCTTTACGCGTGTCACTTGTTCAGACATTTGCTTCACACCATTCAGCAAACAAGCCCTTCATGCATAGGCTATATCATCAATGGATGAAGGGACTGAAACGGATGGCCGAAATAAATTTAGCACTTGCTGCTAGAGGTGTCGACGAAGAAGCATTTAAAGCGTGGGGAACGCGGGCGGTCGGTGCATCGAATACAAAACAATGGGGTTCCGGCAGAGAATTGCTGGATCATCTGGTCGCCGCAACCGACCAAGGCAGAAATTGCATTAAAAAATTATTCGTTTTCTCCCATGCTTGGCCTTATATCCCGGGAGGAAATCGAGGCGGAGTAAAGTTGGGTGGTGTCGATTTGGCGGGTTTTTATTCGACTCCGGGGATGTACGATCATCCCGATGCACGCTATCTAAGGGATTTGGCTCGCTTGGTGAGTGAAGGACGAATACGGTTCTGCAATCGTTGCGAGGTCATTTTTACAGGCTGTCGCGTAGCTTCAAGCAACTTTCCGGAAGGATTTCTTCGGATCAGCGGGTGTAAAGTGATTGCATCAAATGGCTCAAGCCACCCAAAACCAGGTAGCGTTCCCGGTGACGAAACAGGACAATGGCTCAGTACGGCGGGCGGATGGGAAGAGCAACAAGCAAAAAAGAATGAAAACCACTACGTCGGATGGATTCAATACCAATCAAATGCTTCAGGAGAAATTACCGAAACCAATTTAGGGGAAGAGATTGATCTGTGGTAATAATCCCTATTCGGACAGTTAGTCTTGTTTTTATGGAAAAATAGGACTGACTGTTTTTGTTTGGTGAAATGGATATGTTTTTGAATTGCGTTTTTAGGTGAATCTGGGTGTTTTATTAATTGGGTTGAGGATGTTCAGTTTGTCTGAGGTAGGTAGGTCCAATAGGCGTCATTTTTGTTCAATAGATGTGTGGTGTGTCCAATAGGTGTGCAATGTGTCCAATAGGATAAGTAATTGTCCAATAGATCTATATAAATTCCATAAAAACATTGAGTTTGTCCATTAAAAATGTGATTTTGTCCAATAGAATTCGAATTTCGTCCAATAGCACACCGTTTTTTGTGCAGCGTGTCTAATAGGGTAAGTAATTGTCCAATAGGCAAATGGTTATTCATCGGAACTTTGCTGTTTCATTACTGTGCATGAAAAATGTGTGTTTGGATAAAATGATGTTTGCAAAAGGATGTGGTATTATTCGATGTTTTCAAGCGTTGGTGTATTTACTGAACTTAGTAGTGATTTTATGGCCAAGCAGTAATTTGGTGTTGAGAAAATCTGTTTAAGGATGGATGTCTTTAATCATCGTTATATCTGTTTAAACACTCAAGCGTGATCGTGTTGTTCACTTGTTTACCTTACAGGATGTATTGCAGATCCGAAAGTTAATATTCTGAAAAGATTTTCTTTAATAAAACAGTTGCACGCGAGGAAAAACCATGATAAATTATTAAACGTTGTCGCAATTGAGCACGACTCAGAAACAATTTGCAATTCAAAGAAACTGTTGACAACAACTTAGAAATTTGTTATATTTATAAAGTCGCCATTTTGAAGGCGGCACTTAAAATAAGTTTCTATTCGAACCTTGAAAACTAAACAAAATAGCCTGATGTCAATTCGGTTTCTTTCTTATTGATT
>CALGNY010000200.1 GCA_937958375.1 uncultured Bacillaceae bacterium | reverse complement strand
ATCATTGGCAGTTGGCGGTTCCGCAATCCATTTGAGTAGCGTATCAACCGCGGTCTTTTTTTCAGGAAAATGGGATAGAAAAACATGCGCCTGTTCATCGATCCGTGATGTCCAAATTTGTGACCGCACCATCACCATCGAGTAGAATGTCCGGATCAGCTTCCGGGCTATTTTCTGGGTGACGAACTGAAACTCTTCCTCTGAGCTGGTTTCTAATTTTTCCAATAAACGACTCGACTTTTCGGAAATATCCCCGTTAAACTGTATCGGTATTTCCGGAATCAATGGATAGGGTCCAAACGGTTTCATGACATCTTCGCCAGAAACACAGACACATAATTCTTTCAAAAAGGCATTTTCATAATAATTCGCCGGGTCCATCGTCTCGTCATAATAAGCAAACGTGATGCCGACTTCCCGAACGAGCGATTGATAGTCGTGCGACAGTTCGGCAACCAGTTTCCGAAGTTTCGTTAATTCATCCACACTTAACGTGGTATCGAACATCGCAAGCAAATCCAGGTCCGACTTTTCAATCACAGCGTCTCCCCTGGCAACACTTCCATAAATATAAACACTCATCAACCGTTCAGAAAATAGCTTTTCTAGCCTGTCGATCGAATCGCGTATACACGGCCAATAGATTGCATCGATGTGGTCTACATGAACTTCACTGACAATATAACCATTCGAGTCCAGACCATAGCCCGCTTGGAGTTTTTCCATATCCATCTCCTCCAAATTTAGAGGATCTCATCGTTAACGTTTGATTTCCTCACCAAACTAGTAACACTTACTCAATCCCTCAACACTCTCATCAAGTCATAATTTCGGTATTTTTTATTTCGCTTCTTCTCAGTTTCCGCAAACAATAAATCTTTCTCCACAAGTGATTTTAAAGCTTTTCGGGCTGTATTTTGGGTGATCGCCAACTCTTCAGCGACTTCTTTTGCTGTTACAAACGGATTAGAAAACGTATACAACCAAACATTTTTCTCGGATTCTGTCTCACACTTTCTTAAGCCTTTTACTGCAAGTTGCTCCGCAGCTACAAATTTTTGATGAATTTTATCGGCCATCCGATTACTCGCCTTCAAAAAGAATTGGATCCATGCCTCCCAATTCGGTCGATCCCCACGAACTCCATTCAGAAGATCATAATATCTTGGACGTTCCTTTTCTAATTCCTCACTTACGAAGAAAATCGGCTGGCTAATGATTCCAAACTGAATCAGGGACAATACGATTAAGATTCTACCCAACCGTCCATTCCCATCTAAAAATGGATGAATGGATTCAAATTGCGCATGAATAATGGCTGCCTTTACAATTGAATCTGTATTTTCATGAAAAACATACAGGTCCTGTGGGATGTGATCTGTCGATAGGGCCTCACCAAACGGATGCTTATTTAAGTAAAATTCAAGGTTTTCCATATAAGCATCAATCCGATCTGGTGATACAGGTATGAACGTTGCATCTTTCATATCATTGGTAGGTCCAATAAAGTTTTGGACTTTGCGAAATTCACCAGATGACTGTGTTGATCCTCTCCCATCTGCCATTAAAATCTCATGTAACTCTTTGATTAAGCGAGAAGTGATTGGATAGCCATTTTTTATTCGTTCATATCCTGTCTGTAAGGCCCTTTGATAATTACTGATTTCAATGATTTCCCAACGTGGATTTCGTTCACTTTTTTCTTCCAACATATCTGTAAAAGTCACTTGAGTACCCTCAATTCTTGTTGATTCGACGGATTCTTTAAGGGAAAAAATTTGAATGAGTGACTCACGAATCTGAGATGATTTGACCTTCTCATCAAGCCTGCCGATTTTATAATTTACTTCTGATAACACTTCAACTAGTTGAAGAGCTTGATCTTTCGGTATGCCGATCGGCAGTAAAGAGACATTTGTTCCCGGCATGTTAGCTCACCTTTTCATTTGGCTTCCTACCATCATTTTACACCAACAAGTCAAAGAAACTACTGTTTACTGAAAATTAAGTGAAAAATTAACCAACCATCAAATACACCAAAACCGGCACAATAATCGGCATAATCAATGTCACGACCAAAAAGGATAACGTACTGATCGCACCGGCATAGTCATCCTCTTCCATCAAACGTGAAGTCCCGATCGCATGCGAAGTCGCTCCCATCGCAACCCCTTTTGCCAAGCTACTTTTGATTCTTAGCCGGCGATAAATAGGCGGCCCAACGACGGCTCCGAGCATACCAGCCAACGTACAAATAACAGCGGT
>CALGNY010000199.1 GCA_937958375.1 uncultured Bacillaceae bacterium | reverse complement strand
CAAATATTTTCACGACAGGCGCATATTTTCTGCTTTCGGGCACATATTTTCCGACCACGGGACCATATATTTCGCGTAAGGGCTCATATACATCAACAAAGGTCGCATATAGCCCAGCTATGGACCATAAATCCAACACAAAATTCCCCGTCCAGTCCTAAATTACTCCCAAAAACCGAGACCAGCACTAGTTATACAACAACAAGGTCAAATACAATCCAATCAATGTCACCAACAAAATCGGCACCGTCAAAATGATACCAATCTTAAAATAAGTCCCCCACGAAATCTTAACTCCTTTTTTCGATAATACATGTAACCAAACTAACGTCGCCAACGAACCGATCGGCGTAATTTTCGGTCCTAAGTCAGAACCAACGATATTTGCATAAATCAATGCTTCTCGTAAAGCACCTGACGTATTTGTCTCCGCAATCGCCAGTGCATCGATCATAACGGTTGGCATATTATTCATGATCGATGACAGAAATGCAGCGATGAAGCCCATCGAGACTGTCGCGACAAATAAACCTTCATTTGCAACGACTTCAAGCACGTTAGCCAACGCCGTAGTCAGCCCTGCATTACCCAAGCCATAAACAACCACATACATTCCGATTGAAAAAACAACGATATGCCACGGTGCTTCCTTAATCACTTTCTTCGTATGGACTGCATGACTTCGGCTCGCCATCATAACAAAGAAAATCGCAATGATCCCAGCAATAAAGGAAACGGGAACAGCGACAAATTCACTCGTAAAATAGCCAATCACGAGTAATCCCAGTACGTACCAGGACAACCGAAACATTCTCTCATCACGAATCGCCTCTTTAGGTTCTTTTAACTTGAACACCACATAAGTTCTTGGAATGCTTTTGCGAAAATAAATCAGTAAGACAGTAATCGTCGCCGCTAATGAAAACAAGTTTGGAATGATCATCCGTGATGCATACTCGACAAAACCAATACCAAAGAAATCCGCTGAAACAATATTGACTAAGTTGCTGACGATAAACGGTAGAGACGTTGTATCAGCAATGAATCCACTTGCCATGATGAATGGAAAAATCATTTTTTCTTTAAAGTTCAAGTTCCGCACCATCGCAAGAACGATCGGTGTCAAAATGAGCGCAGCCCCATCGTTTGCGAAAAGAGCCGCGACAACCGCCCCTAACAAACTGATATAAACAAACATTTTAGTCCCATTACCATTTGCGAATCTGGCCATATGTAAAGCAGCCCATTCGAAAAGGCCGATCTCATCTAAAATCAATGAAATAAGAATGATTGCAACAAACGCTAAGGTCGCATTCCAGACGATTTCAGTCACTTCGATGACGTCAGTGAAGTCCACAACACCGACAATCAAAGCAATGATTGCTCCGCCCAATGCTGACCAACCAATATTCAATCCCTTAGGCTGCCAAATGACAAAGATGAGCGTGACAATAAAAATGGCGAGCGCTAGTATTAACGAAGTCGACAAATAATTACCTCCAATTTAGCAGCGAGAATGATGCGATCTTTCTTCATGCCCTTATTTAATTAAACGTGTTTTATCACCAGAATTCCGATGAGAGTAGCTATCATCTTTATACCGTTCTCTTAACTATGCATGTTTGAAGTTGACTAGTCGTAAAAAAGCTAAATAGTTCAATTTGAATTCTGCATAATCATATAATGATTGACTGATAAGCTCAACGCTTCTTCATCAAAAAACATCCAGAATTTCTAGTGAGAAATCCTGGATTGAATTCATCATGCTCTTAAAAGTCTAGCATTAATCGCGACAATAATCGTACTTAAACTCATTAATACCGCACCAACAGCTGGACTCAACACAATTCCAATTGGTGCAAGGACCCCTGCTGCTAACGGAATTGCAAAAATGTTGTATCCGGTCGCCCACCATAGATTTTGGATCATTTTCCGATATGTTTTCTTAGACAAGCCCATTAAAGCAACGACATCATTCGGATTGCTTTTCACTAAAACAACGTCAGCGGTTTCCATAGCCACGTCTGTTCCCGCTCCTATTGCTATTCCTAAATCGGCGGTCGCCAGGGCTGGAGCGTCATTCACTCCATCACCGGTCATGGCAACCTTCCATCCTTTTTCTTGAATCTTCTTCACTTGATTTGCTTTATCATCCGGCAATACTTCAGCATACACTTCGTCAATGCCTAATTGCTTGGCCACCCAATTGGCTACTTTCTCATTATCACCCGTTAGCATAATCGGATGTACATCATTGTCTTTCAGTGTTGCGATAGCCTCTTTTGCGGTCTCACGTACAATATCGGCAAGGGCAATCATACCAATTATTTCATCATCCAACAGAACGAAAATTACTGTCTTGCCCTCTTCGGAAAGTTTATTGAATAATTCTTGATCATAAGTCAGATCGTTGTTTTCCACGTAACCAGGACTAACTGCGTTCACTTTTTTTCCATCAACATAACCTTGAATTCCTTTACCAGTAATCGATTGAAAATCCGACACCTTAGCAACTTGCAAATGCTTTTCTTTTGCTCTTTTCACAATACCGGTAGCAATTGGGTGTTCGGAGTTTTGTTCAATGCTTGCCGCAAATGACAAGACATCTTCCTCAGAGTATCCCTCGCTTGGAACGATATCGGTCACTCCGAATTCTCCCTTCGTCAACGTCCCTGTTTTATCGAAAACAACAGCATTTAAATTACGCGCGCCTTCAAAATTAGCTCGGTTACGGATTAATAGACCCTTCTTTGCAGAAATTGTCGTAGAAACCGCCACGACAAGTGGAGCTGCCAATCCGAGTGCGTGCGGGCAAGTAATGACCATAACCGTCACCATTCTTTCGATTGCCACGTCGACGGAATACCCTAACAGAAGCCAAATCAACAGCGTAGCAAAGCCGGCAAATAATGCTAAGTAAAATAGCCATTTGGCTGCACGGTTCGTTAAATCTTGGGTTTTTGATTTTGATTCCTGAGCTTCTTTCACCATTGTGATGACTTGTGATAAATATGAATCCTCACCGGTCTTTTCTACTTGAATCGTCAGCGATCCTTCTTTATTCACGGATCCACCGATGACTTCATCACCTTTTTCCTTCTCAACCGGAATGGACTCACCGGTTAACATCGATTCGTCAATTGCTGACTGTCCATCGACGATCAATCCATCGACAGGAATCTTTTCTCCCGGTTTAACTAGAACTCGATCATGATGTTTCAGTTCAGACAACGGAACATCGGTCACATTGTCGTTTTCATCCAATCGATGCGCTTCATTAGGCATCAGCTTGACGAGTTGTTCCAAAGCATTGGAAGCACCCATGACCGAGCGCATTTCAATCCAATGTCCTAATAACATGATGTCGACTAATGTTGCTAATTCCCAGAATAACTGCTGACCTTCCCAACCAAAAACAACAAAAGAACTATAGCCATAGGCGATGGTTATCGCAAGCCCGATGAGTGTCATCATTCCTGGATTTCTATCTTTTAGCTCACTGATACCACCCGTAATAAATGGCCAACCACCATAGAAAAAGATGACCGTCGATATAGCAAACAGGATATACATATCACCTGCAAATCGCCAATCAACTCCGATAAAGCCTTGGATCATTGGAGATAAAGCAAGTACAGGAATTGTTAAAATTAATGATATAAAAAAACGTCTTTTGAAATCATTCACCATATCCCCATGATCATGATGTCCGTGATGATTATGTGTGCCATGATCGTGCTGCGCATGGTCTTTTTTATGGTGTTCATGATGTTCATGCACTCCATCTTCACCATCATTTTCTTGATGATTATGAGATGCGTGCATGTCTTGTTCCTGAACATGATTATTACTTGATTCTATATAATTATTCTGCTTTTGGTGCATATCTTCGTGATTGTGTGATTCTTGTAGATGATGCTTTCCGTTATCTTTTTGTTTCATAATAATCACCTCTGCTACAATAATAACATACCCCTATAGGGTAAAAGAAAACTAATAGAAAAACTATCCGACTACGATCGTTAATGTTGTTTTTCATCAAATATTTAGGAATTCATTTAAAAATCGTTATGTATTGACCGAATGACTGGTAAGACCCTTTCATTATATTAATTATCCAATCAAATAACCAAAAAGACTTACAAGAATTAGATAAACAAAAAAGTTGAAGGCATTGACCAGTTTTTCTGTGTCTACCTCCAACTTTTTTAATTGCGGCTCATTTCTGGAGAAATAAGCTATTTTTTCTCCAATAGGGCGTAAAAGTTTACCCTTATCTATACCGACAACTACAAAAAAACTTCATCTCCTCCAAACCTTCCTGCCACATCAGTCGGTCGGATGGCTGATTGTATTC
>CALGNY010000198.1 GCA_937958375.1 uncultured Bacillaceae bacterium | reverse complement strand
GAGCAAATAAACCCTACCGAACTAAAAGAAAACCGAAAGAATGAGCAGCCATGTGGTTGAAAGGCTAGAAATTAAATTTAAAAGAGAAGGTGGAATGGCAAATGATCTACCGAACGAATCAAGGCCAGGTCAGTTATGGCGAGTCAGTAGGGATTCTGTTGTTGGAATCGAATATCCCATTTATTCCGGGTGATGTAGGCAATGCTTCGACTTACCCATTCCCGGTTCGCTTTGAACGGATGGAGGGGCTGACATTCGATAAACTGTTGACGAAGGATCGGGCTTTGCTTGAACCGATGTTTGAAGCTGGTCACAAACTAGTCAAAGAAGGCGTAAAGGCGATCACAGGTGATTGTGGATTCATGATGGCTTTTCAAAAAGAAATAGCCGAAGAGTTGAACGTACCGGTCTTCATGTCGAGCTTGATACAAATTCCACTGATGGCTATGATGCTAGGGAAAGATGAAAAAATCGGGATCATTTGCAGTAATGAACCGTATCTGAATCATGATTTATTGACGGTGGCCGGCATCGAACAGTACACGGAAAAAATTCACGTAAAAGGACTGGAAAACGAGAAACATTTCAGAGATGCGGTTATTTTAGAAAGTGGAACGCTCGATGCTGAAGCGATTGAAAAGGAAACGGTAGCTGCTGCACTGGAACTCGTTCAAACGTACCCAGAGATTAAGATGCTTCTGCTCGAATGCAGCATCCTGCCTCCATATGCTCATGCGGTCCAACAGGCCACAAGGCTTCCGGTTTTTGATTTCGTAACGCTAATAAAGTATGTTCATTCCGGTTTGGTTCGAACGCGGTATAGTGGTTTCATGTAACAGGCCAACCCGATCTGCCCTTGTTATTTTCAGAACTTTCCATATATAATGAAGATAACAATTTTTCACTAGGTGGTGGATGAAATGGTCTTGGATTCGGTCCGTGTATTGGACTTGTCACGTTTATTACCCGGTCCCTATTGTACGATGATGCTGGCTGACTTTGGCGCAGAAGTGATTAAAATCGAGGATCCTTTTCAAGGAGATTATTTACGAAATTTCGAACCAAAAGTGGATGAAAACAGTGCGGTATTCCATTCATTGAATCAAAATAAGAAGAGTGTGATCTTAAACCTAAAAGATTCAGCTGACCGACAATCTTTTTTGAAATTAGTTGAATATGCGGATGTCGTCGTTGAGTCATTTCGTCCCGGTGTGATGGAGCGCCTCGGATTGGATTATGAAACACTTAAAGCGGTCAACCCAGGAATCATTTATTGTGCAATCACAGGATATGGGCAAGATGGTCCGCTCAAGGATGAGCCTGGACATGATCTGAATTATTTAGGCTATGCCGGGTTGTTGCAACTCATGGGGGATAAACATCAGAAACCGTTCGTTCCGGCTACGCAAATCGCCGATATCGGCGGTGGCGCCTATCCGGCGTTGGTCGGAATTTTGCTCGCTTTAATGGAACGTGAAAAGACCGGAAACGGACAATTTGTGGATATTTCCATGCTGGATGGCGTTGTGTCCTGGTTACATATGATGCTTCCGAATCACATCGCAGGCAGTGAGCCGAAACGTGGTTCGGAATTATTGAACGGTGGCTATGCTTGTTATCAGGTTTATGAGACGAAGGACGGGAAATATCTGGCCCTCGGTGCGGTTGAGGAAAAATTTTGGAGGGCATTTTGCAAAGGGATCGGGCGAGATGAATTTGGTGCGCTACAACATGCCCCACTTGATCTTCAAGAAGATATGATCATAGAAATTGAAACGATTATGAAACAACAAACACAGGAAGAGTGGCTGTCCAAATTTGATCACATTGAGGCTTGTTTGACACCAGTCAGTACATTCGATGAGATGCTTGAGAATCCTCAATTACAGGAACGGGACATGATCCAAGCAAGTGATTTACGAACAATTGGAAATCCGATTAAACTATCAAACTCTGAAACTCAGTCTCCATCACCTGCTCCTGAACATGGCGAACATACGGAAGAAATTTTGAGAAAACTTGAGCAGAGACAATAAACTAGATGCACTAAAAAACGAAGAATGACTCATGGAGGTTGCTTTGTGTAACTTTCATGAGTTTCTTGATGTAGGTCAAGGTGTTTCTTGCATGGAAGGGTTAACATTAGAATGAAACCACCGAAAAGAAGGTGAGGTTTGATGGAAAAATCGATTACACTCGTTGGTCTGTTAGTTCTCCTTTTCCTCGGCGCTTGTCAAAATTCCACCTCCATCTCGATTATAGAAGAACCAGCTCCAGACCAAGATCGCCTCGCTTCTGACCAAGGAATTGAAATGAATTTGGTTGAAACGGAGTATGAGGGATCTCCTGAAATCATGCATGTTAACATCTCTAATCATACAGAGCAATCCTGTGGGTATGGTGATTTTTATCGGGTAGAAATCAACCAGGATGGCGTGTGGCATATGGTAAATTATCCCGAAAACACCTATCAGAAATTCCCTTATTTTAACGATATGGGTTATACACTTAAACCTAAGACATCGATGACACAGGAGTTTGCCATCGGAAATTATCGGTTATATTTACCTTCAGGAGAATATCGATTGACGAAAACATTGCTATGTCCCGCTCCCAAAGGCAACGAAATCACGGTTTCTGTACCTTTTACGGTAAAGTAACCGTTTCGGCAAAACTTATGATATGTGGGTGCGGCTCATGTATAATAGAGAATGGTAAATTGATTTTTTGAAAAATGGGTGATGGCCATTAAGAATATAAAAAAATTCATTTTTGCGGTGTTAGGTCTCATTTCATTTGGCATCGGAGTTGCAGGGGTTGTCCTGCCTGTATTGCCAGGCGGACCTTTCTTTTTGTTTGCATCTTATTGTTTTTTGAAAAGTTCAGAACGATTGGAGAAATGGTTTAAGGGCACGAAGTATTATAAAAGATATGTGCTTCGCTTTAAGGAAAACAAAGGCATGACGAAAAAAGAGAAAATCCGAATCAACCTGATCGCTGACTTTTTCATTATTCTCTCTGTCATCATCGTTGATATATGGTTTGTCCGTTTGATTATCATTGCTCTTGGAATTTATAAGCATTATTATTTCATTAAAAAAATCCCGACAATCGAGCCAGATGAAGTGGATGAAGAATATAAATAATCCCAGAATAGCCGGTGTGGAGGCATTCTGGGATTTGTTTTTTCTATGCGTTCGAAAATTCGTAATGACTCTTAAAATAGAACTTTCGGGATGTGTGTTATAATGGGCACGGAATTTGTCAAATAAACAAGCAACTAGGTGAACGAATTTGAACATAAAACGTGTATTACCGATCCTGTTTTTGATTATGTTTCTCGTCATGTTAGGTTTCGGGATCATCATTCCTGTCTTGCCTTATTATGCGGAAGAATTAGGTGCATCAGCGACAGAACTCGGCCTCTTGATGGCGACATATTCATTGATGCAATTTATTTTTGCCCCGATGTGGGGACGGTTATCCGATCGAATTGGCCGGAAGCCTGTGATCATGCTCGGGATCTTCGGGCTGTCCCTGTCTTTCTTTTTATTGGCATTCTCGAATTCGCTTTGGATGTTATTTGTCGCGCGTATTATTGGAGGGTTTTTATCGGCTGCAAACATGCCGACCGTCATGGCTTACGTGGCAGACGTGACATCGAAAGAAGACCGTGGAAAAGGGATGGGAATCATCGGAGCGGCGACTGGGCTCGGGTTCA
Organism: uncultured Bacillaceae bacterium; assembly: GCA_937958375.1. Taxonomy (GTDB): domain Bacteria; phylum Bacillota; class Bacilli; order Bacillales; family Alkalibacillaceae; genus Allobacillus. The sequence goes on along the minus strand of CALGNY010000198.1, from coordinate 7 downwards.
TCTTTGG
>CALGNY010000197.1 GCA_937958375.1 uncultured Bacillaceae bacterium | reverse complement strand
TCTCATCGACATTTGGGCTTCGAAAAGAGTTGGAATGTCGATGACAAAGCATCTCATCGACATTTGGGTTCCAGAAATGGCATCGAATGTTGAGGAGAGTAATTAGCACAGAAAAACCAGCCATTCTCGGCTGGTTTTCGTCGTTTCTCATTCAGTGACTTCTAAGATCGCTGCTGCACCTTTTTCCACATGTTCGAATTGGTGGGTAACCATTTTGTATTGACCGGCTTCTTTGACAGTAAACTCGACAACCGCACCTCCACTTGCCGGTAACAGAACGGTCTGTAGCCCTTTGGCGTGGTTTTCAGGGTTACCATCGATGTAGACATCATCGAAAATCGTACCGACGACATGGAAAGAACTTACCTCGTTTGGCCCAACGTTATTGATATAGATTCTGATTTTCTCTCCTACCTTGGCCTGTAGTGGAGTTTCTTTTAAGCTATAGGTGGTTCCATTCGTATTCAAGTCATCCTCGTTCATAGCCTTTGTACTAAAGACCACTTGAGTTGGTTCTTCATTGATCATGGCATCTAAATCATTGTAAGGGTACCATTCGTTTTGGATTAACGTAAATTCACGGTCAATTTCTCCATCTGTCGGATATCCGTCAGCCGGTTGGACAATGATGATACCGTGCATGCCGTTGGCGATATGCTGCAAGATAGACGGGGTTCCACAATGATACATAAAGACGCCCGGCATGCTTGCTTCATACGTGAACGTGCCTTCTTCGTTCGGCATTACATCGATAAACTTTTTATCGGGTGCAGCATGTACAGCGTGGAAGTCCATACTATGTGGAACGGCAGGGTCCATGTTCTTTAATGTGAAGTTGATCGTATCTCCTTCTTCAACCACGATGAGGGGACCAGGAGCTTCGCCGTTGAATGTCCACGCTTTATATGTGGTTTCCTTGTCGATCTCGATATCGGTAATCTGCGCCGTCATTTCAATATTGACTTCGTTTTCGCCGACCCGTTCGAAAACCATCGGAACAGGTGCTTGGTTAATACCTTCGTGTGGTTCAAATGTATTTTCTTGTCCCGTATCCTCTTCATCCACCAACGCTTCACCTGGGTCGTCATTTACTAATTGAATCACCAACACACCTAAAATCACCACAACCAGAGAGACAGTGAGCATAGAAACCATCCAACGTTTTTTCATCCTGATTCCCTCCTAATGTTTTTAATTTCCCTTCCATCTTTATTGTAGGACGATTCAAGTCGGTGAAATGTGAAGTGCATCACAATCTAAACTGGGATTATGTCAAACGCATGAACAAAAAACTTCCTTACAGTCGATTCGATAACCTACTGTAAGGAAGGGGCGGGAAATCCTCTATTTCATTGTCATACTTTTCTACTGGGTGAGATCGTTGAAAACACCGACATAATATTTAACTTTACCCATACTGTTTTTAATAGGACTGATCGTCAGTAATTCTTTATAAATTTCACCGGTTTTCCGTTTGTTTTCAATTTCTCCTTCCCAAAAACCGTTTTCCTCGATTTCATTCCACATTTGATCGTAAAAATCTTTTCCGTGTTTTCCGGATTGGAGGAGGCTCGGTTTATGTCCAACCGCTTCTTCTTTCGTATAACCAGTAATCCGCGTAAATGCAGGGTTGACATCCTGAATGACCTTATCCCGATTTGTGATCATGATGCCTTCAGCTGTGCTTAAAATGATCTGTCTTTCCAGGTTAACCTGTTCAGAATAGAACATGAATACGACGATCACAAAGCTGACTAATGCAAGTTCTGATAAAAGCATAAAGGCAATCGCATGGTGCCCCGTCATGTTGCTGACAGCTGTCAAGAGGAGTGGTGGGAAAAATCCTCCGAGACCACCCATTGCGGAGACAATCCCATTGACGATCCCTGCTTGTTTTGAGAAGTACAGGGGAACGAGTTTGAATACGGTTCCGTTACCGATCCCTGCCGTAATCGCCACAGCCAGCGAACCGATTGTATACCATAGTAGATTTGGAGAAAAGGATAGGAGAATCCCTGAAAAGGCAATTCCTAAAAAGACGAACATCAAAATCACAAATGCATTAAATTTGTCCGCTAAAAAACCACCGACGGGCCTGATGAACGTAGCAATCGCAATGAAGCCTGCCGTACGCATTCCCGCATCAACAGGAGTGAGGCCGTAATTATCTACGAGAAAGCTCGGTAAGAACATCGTAAATGCAACGAAGGCTCCGAACGTAATGAAATAGAAAAGACTTAAGAACCATAGTGTCGCATTTTTATAAACCCCTTTAATTTGGTCGATCATCGAGGAGTCAGATAGCTTTTCGTTTCGATCACCAAAGAAAAGAGTCAGCACAATAAAGAGAATGAGTAAGAGAATAAACGCACGGACAGCATTTTCCCAACCGTAAGCTTCCGCAATCAATGGTCCGCCAAATGAAGTGATGGCTGTCCCGATATTACCGACCCCATAGATTCCATTAATGAACCCGTGCCGTTCTTTCGGGTAGTATTTCGGTAAGGAAGTGACACCGACAGAGAAAACAGCTCCACCGACACCGAGGATCAGGCCACCGATGACAAGGTCGATGAACGTCGATGCAATACTGATGTAGAAAACAGGGAAGATTAGGATAATCAAACTAATGAGAAAGATTTTTCTTGCGCCCAATTTATCGGTATAAAAACCGATCGGAATACGCAATAAGGAGCCCAAAATGACAGGAATGGCTGTTACGAGTGAGGCTTGTCCGGCAGTCAGGGTAATATCTTCACGGATGAAAGGCATCAAAGAAGAAATCAATACCCAAGCCATGAAACCAATCACCAAGTTCGACGTCTGAAGCGTTAATTGTAGTCCTGGCTTCTTCATAAAAAGAATCCGTCCTTTCGTAAGTCATTCGTTTAAAGTCATCTTTTGCACGAATAATTCGAAAAGTGTAAAATGTTACATAAAGTGAGTCAGTAAGCAAAAAGCTATTTATCTATTGTGTACCCAACTTCATCGTACAATAATGTATTTTCACAATCTAGCGAAAAGGGTATCTGTTGACAAAATTGGATATCTTTCCGAAAGTCGTAAGTAAAGCACACTGAGGAAGGAGTAATTTATGCTTACGGATCAATTTGGCCGTCCATTCCAAGATTTAAGGATTTCAGTAACCGATCGGTGCAACTTTCGCTGTACATATTGTATGCCGAAAGAGATATTCGGATCGGATTATGCATTCATGCAACGGGATGAATTATTGAGTTTTGAAGAGATTGAACGGTTAGTCAAAATCTTTGTTGAATTCGGTGTAAAGAAAGTTCGGTTAACGGGTGGGGAGCCGTTACTCCGGAAAGACCTCTATCTATTGGTCAGAAAGCTGAAAAACATTGAAGGGTTAGAAGATATCGGCTTGACGTCAAATGCTTTTTTGATGGAAAAGCACGCAAAATCACTAAAAGAATCCGGATTAGACCGAGTAAATGTCAGTTTGGATGCGATCGATGATGAAGTGTTCAGCTCGATTAACGATGTGGGCGTCAAAACGAAGCGCGTCTTACAAGGCATTGAAGCGGCGAGGGATGCCGGACTTGGTGTCAAGGTCAACATGGTCGTCAAGAAAGGGATGAATGATCAAGAGATCTTACCGATGGCCCGTTATTTTAAATCCCTTGGCGTCACGCTACGTTTTATCGAATTCATGGATGTCGGAACCTCCAATGGCTGGGACTTTAAGCATGTCGTCACAAAAAAAGAGATGTTCGAGCAGCTTTCCCAAGAATTTAATTTAGAACCCGTCGATAAAGCTTATCTCGGTGAAGTGGCCCAGCGTTATCGATATAAAGGAACGGATACGGAAGTCGGATTTATTACCTCTGTCTCTGAAACTTTTTGTTCGACTTGTACACGTGGTCGTCTATCTGCGGATGGAAAATTTTATAATTGCTTGTTTGCATCCAGCGGCTTTGACTTACGGGAATTGCTTCGTTCAGGCAAAAGCGACGAAGAGATTCGGGATGCATTTATCCCGAATTGGAAAAACCGTGACGATCGCTATTCCGATGAGCGGACAGAAGAGACCGTGAAACAACGGAAGAAAATTGAAATGTCTTATATCGGTGGATAAAGGAGCGATGTCCTACATGAGTAATCGATATTCCAGGCAAGAGTTATTCTCACCAATCGGTAAAGGTGGGCAGCAAAAGATTAAAAATAGTCATGTCTTTATTTTAGGCTGTGGTGCACTGGGGACTGCCTGTGCGGAATCACTCACACGGGCTGGCGTCGGGAAGATCACATTAGTAGACCGTGACTATGTGGAACTGAGTAATTTGCAGCGTCAGCATTTATTTGCAGAACAAGATGTCATCGATGAATTGCCGAAAGTCGTCGCCGCAAAAAATCGACTGGAGCAGATTAATCATGAAGTAGAAATACAGACATCAATTATGGATGCCACGACAGAAGATCTTTCTTCTTTATTGGAAGGTGTCGATGTAGCGATTGATGCCACGGATAATTTTGATGTGCGATTAATGATGAATGATTTATTCCACCAAATGAACATACCGTGGATTTATGGTTCTTGTGTCAGCAGTTCGGGGATGAGTTTTACGATTATTCCTGGTGAATCTCCGTGTCTTCATTGTATTTTGGAAGGCGTACCCATGTCACTGGCGACTTGTGATTCAGTCGGAATTATTTCCCCAGCTGTCCAAATGGTTGTCGCCCACCAGGTGACGGAAGCTTTAAAAATCCTTGTCGGTGATCAGGAAGCGTTACGGACACGCTTGGTTACGTTTGACCTATGGCAAAATCGCTATCACCAAATCAAAATGGATCAAGCCAAAAAGGAACATTGTCAAACATGTGGAAAGTATCCGAGCTACGGGTATTTGACGTATGGGAAACAAACCAAAACGGAAGTGCTGTGCGGAAGAGATACGGTTCAAATCAGACCTCGCCAAGCCTATCCACTCACTGATCTAGCAAAACGGTTCCATCAACTCGGTGAAGTAAAAAGCAATTCATTTCTACTTTCTTTACGTTATGAAAAATACCGGTTGGTGTTTTTTAAAGATGGAAGGACATTGATTCACGGAACTGAATCGATTGAAGAAGCGAAGAAAATCTATTATCAACTTGTCGGCTAGGAGGAACACAAACGATGGTAGAACGAAGAAAGCCAATACCAGTCAATGAAGCGATCGAGCGGGTAATGCAATATAGCCATATCGGCAAGACAGAATTCCTGCCGATCGAGGAAGCGTATGGGCGATTTTTGGCTGAGGACTTAATCGCAGACCATGACGTGCCATTTTTCGACCGTTCCCCGTATGATGGATTTGCGATCCGGGCAGAAGATACAGCAAATGCATCAAGAGAGGAACCAGTGACCCTTAACGTTGTTGGTGAGATTGGTGCGGGGAGCGTCTTTGAAGGTACCGTCAAAGCAAATGAAGCGGTACGGATTATGACCGGGGCTGCTATTCCTGAAGGTTGTAATGCTGTTTGTATGCTTGAACTGGTAGAGGAAATCGAAAATGGTGGGAAGCCTGCTATTCGAACCAAACGGTCTTATGAAGCGGGTGACAATATCTCCTTTAAAGGAGAAGACACAAAAAAGGGATCGGTTCTCGCAGAAAAAGGGACACGAATCAACCCTGGCATTGTGGCGCTGCTTGCAACGTTCGGCTACAAAGAAGTACCGGTCAGCACAAAGCCGACGGTCGGAATCATTTCTACCGGTAGCGAGTTGTTGGAAATCGATGAACCGCTTCAACCAGGAAAAATTCGAAACAGCAATGCGTACATGATTCGTGCTCAGGTCGAGCGAGCAGGGGGCGTACCGATCTATTTGGGACAATTCAGCGATGATTTTGATACGTGTTATCAGCAGGTCATCCAAGCCATCGATCAGGTCGATTTTTTAGTGACAACAGGTGGTGTGTCGGTCGGTGATTATGATTATTTGCCGGCTATCTATGAAAAAATGAATGCAAATGTTTTGTTCAATAAAGTTGGGATGAGACCTGGCAGTGTGACCACGGTTGCTGAAAAAGATGGAAAGCTTCTCTTTGGGCTTTCCGGGAACCCATCTGCCTGTTATGTCGGGTTTGAGTTGTTCCTGCGACCAATCATCCGGGCATATCTTCATCATCCCAAACCTTACATCCGAAAAGAACAAGCTGTATTGGGGACAGATTTTTCGAAACCGAATCCATTTGACCGCTTCGTCCGTGGTCAACTACGCGTTGAAAGCGGCAAATTGGTTGCAGAACCAGCAGGGCTGGATAAATCGAACGTTGTTTCCTCGTTAGGGCCGGCCAACGTATTGATTTTGCTGCCGAAAGGAACAAGGGGCTATGAGGCAGGAATGGAAGTGAATTGCTTATTATTAGAGGATGAAGAAGGGACCGATTTCCAAACATTTACCGAACCGGATCCAAAGAAGCAAAAAACCCGAGAGTCCTCAACTGACCTATTTCAGATTACCGAAGAGCCCATCGATCTCCAACCGATGATTGACCGACTGACGAGACGGGAGGCCGGAGCTGTGGTCGCTTTTGAAGGAATTGTCCGAGAGTGGACGAAAGGAAAGCGAACGTTGTTTTTGGAATATCAGGCATACAAGCCGATGGCACTTAAAATGCTTCAGACCATTGGTGATGAAATTCGCGAACGCTGGCCGGATACGGTAGTCGCCATAACCCATCGAATCGGTCGGTTAGAGATCTCAGATATTGCGGTGGCAATTGTCGTGACCTCCCCACACCGAAAAGCAGCTTACGAGGCGAACCAATATGCGATCGACCGAATCAAACAGATTGTGCCGATCTGGAAAAAGGAACACTGGGAAAATGGGGAAGAGTGGCTCGGAGACCAGTTAGAAAATGTTCCATACCCAGACGGGAAGCCGACATTAAAGGAGGAAGTCTAATGATTCAGGTGCTGTTTTTTGCCCATTTACAAGATGAAATTGGTGAGAATCAAGTGGCAATGGATATCGACTCGTTGACCGTAAAAGAATTGAAAGAACGAATTAGAGAGACTTACGCCGTATCACAAATGGATTCGACGATGGTTTCGGTTAATGAAGAATTCGCAAAAGACGAACAGCTCATACAGCGGGGAGATGAAGTAGCTTTCATCCCACCCATTAGCGGCGGATGATCGGAGGACTTGATGTGCTTAATAACCATCGAAAACAATCAGCAACGAATATAAGAAATGCCATCATTACCATCAGTGATACACGAAACTACGAAACCGACAAGAGTGGAAAAATCATTAAGCGATTGCTTGAGGATGCAGAACATGTGGTTGAGCAATATATCATCGTTTCGGATGAAGAAAAAAAGATTCAGTCAGCTGTTGAAGGAATGCTCAACACCGATGAGATTGATGTCATTCTCATGAACGGCGGAACAGGTATCGCCAAACGAGACGTGACCATTGAAGCCATCAGGCCCTTTTTGGATAAAGAGCTTCCAGGCTTCGGTGAGCTCTTTCGATATTTAAGTTATGAATTGGATATTGGTTCCGCCAGTATTCTTTCCAGAGCGGTCGCGGGGGCGGCCGGAAATAAGGTTATATTCGCATTGCCGGGTTCAAGCGGAGCAGTTACATTAGCGATGGAAAAGATCATCCTGAAAGAAATCGGCCATCTCGTGAATGAAGTCAGGAAGGATTTATAAGAGACATGACAATCGTAAAAAAATCCCTTGTCTTGTGGGTGGTCGGTCTCATTATTCTCAGTTTAGGACTGAGTAGTTTTTTCATGCAGCAAAATGAAAAAATAAAACTGACGGTGTCAGCAGCTTCAAGCATGTCTTCCAGTTTAAAAGAAATCAAAATGAGATTTGAAGCTGAGCATCCGGAGATTGAAATCTATTACAATTTTGGAGGGACCGGCACCTTACGAAGACAGCTTGAACAAGGTGCCCCGTCGGATGTATTTCTTGCAGCTTCAAAGCGTGACTTCGATGCACTTTCCGACCAAGGTCATTTCCTCCAATCGAAGCAATTGTTACAAAACCGGCTGGTATTGGTAGGGCTTGACCGAGAGGGGGATGCCTTCACGACCGAATCTGTTCTCCAATCAGATGGTCGACTAGCAATTGGAACGCCAGGTGCGGTTCCAGCTGGCACATATGCGAAGCAGGCCTTGGAGCGTTTAGGTAGTTGGGAGGCGTTAACCGATCAAGGACGGTTCGTCTATGCTAAAGATGCTCGTCATGTCGTTCAGCTTGTCGAGCAAGGAATGGTAGATTACGGGGTCGTCTATCAGAGCGATACCCTAAATGTAAATGTACCGTTACACATAATCGAGCTAGATGCTGACTTGCATCAACCGATATATTATTTCGTTGGGCAAGTGACGGAGCGGCGTGCTAGCCAGCAATTTTATGATTTTTTACTAGAAAGTGAGACAACGGACCTATTGCAAGAGTATGGATTCCAATCTGTGCCGGCCGATCGAAAGCAAGGTGATGTGTAATGGAATGGTCTTGGTTTCCGGTTCAGTTATCTATTTTTGTTGCGTCCATTGCTACCATCATCGCCCTTTTACTTGGAGCTACAGCTGCGTATGTGATCGTCCAGAAGGAATTCAGGGGGAAATCAATCATCGAGACAGTGTTTTTCTTGCCGCTCGTACTCCCGCCAACTGTCATCGGGTTTTTGTTGATCATGATTTTTGGGTTACATAGTCCGGTCGGTGAATGGATTGTCCAATTGACGGGTCACACGGTTTTATTCACACCGACAGCTGCCATCATCGCATCTGCGGTCGTTGCTTTTCCCTTGATGTACCAGTCGGTCAAAACAGGGTACCAGTCAGTCGATCAGGATATTCTTGATGCAGGCCGAACGGATGGAGCTTCTGAATGGTGGCTGTGGATGTTCCTATTAATACCACTGTCATCTCGCGCAATTGTGACTGGCATCGTTTTATCCTTCACACGGGCTTTTGGTGAATTTGGAGCGACGTTGATGTTTGCAGGGAATATTCCTGGAAGTACCCAAACGATTCCGACAGCCATCTATTTGGCTTTCGAATCCGGTGAGACAATGATGGCGTGGTATTATGTTGCGATCAGTATCGGGTTTTCATTTTTACTGCTTTTCGCAATCAATTGGATGAGGGAAAAGCAATATTAATTCTCACGACGATAGTCGCCGCTTTTTCCGCCACTTTTTTTCAGCAAATACGTGGATCCGATCATCATTCCTTTGTCAACGGACTTACACATATCATAAACGGTGAGTGCAGTGACAGAAGCGGCAGTCAATGCTTCCATTTCAACCCCTGTACTCCCGACGGTTTTCACTTGAACTTCAATAAAAAGTTCGTATTCATCTTCTTCATTTTCCCATTCAAAGTGGATATCCACACCTTTGATCGGAATCGGGTGGCACATCGGAATGATGGTCGAGGTTTGTTTGGCCGCCATGATGCCGGCTACTTGCGCAACACTTAACACATCGCCTTTTTTGTTTTTATGTTCGACGATATTTTCATAGACCGATTGAGGCATACGAATACTGGAGGTAGCAACCGCAATCCGGGTCGTCTGATCCTTCTCTGAAATATCGACCATTTTTGCTCGTCCTTGCTGGTTAAGATGGGTAAACTCACTCATCGTTCTGCTTCCACCTTTCAATGCGCTTTTGTTCTCTATCCTACCATGATTCAACTGAATCGGAAAGGCAGGTCCGACCGTATGAAAATCATTCAAATTGTCGGTTATAAAAATAGTGGAAAAACGACTTTGGTCAGTGATTTGATTCGCCGGTTTACCCGTGCAGGTTATCGGGTTGGAAGTCTAAAACATCACGGTCACGGCGGAAAACCCGACGTGATCGCACATAAAGATTCCGATTTGCATCAACAGGCGGGTTCAGTTGTTTCGGGGGTAGAAGGTGATGGTCAATTTTTACTTTCCATGAACCAATCGCATTGGTCACTACGTGAATTGATCGAGCGGTATGAAGGTTTCGATTTAGACATCCTCCTGATCGAAGGATATAAATACGCAAGTTATCCCAAAATTGTATTGGTGAGAAATGAAGCGGATCTATCTTTGCTTGATGAGTTAGAGAGCATCATTGGCGTTGTATCTTCATGTCCGATTCCACAGCAGCATACCTTTCAGTGGGGAGAAGAGGACAGTTTGTTTGAATGGCTTCTGAAGTTCATCGACATCGACATGACAGGGCTCGTCATCGCTGGAGGGAAATCAAGAAGGTACGGCAGGCCAAAAGCTTTTGAGACAATCGGGGGCCAATATTTCTACGAAAAATCACTTTACGTACTTGGGAATTTTTGTGATCGTTCCATTCTTATTACGAATGAACAATTAAAGAACCGATTTCAGTCAGATATACCGGTTTTCGTCGATTCCGAAAAATATCAAAACTATGGCCCGCTGGCTGGTTTATATACGGGTATGAAAAACTCAGACGCCGATTGGTATGCCACACTCCCTGTAGATGTTCCCAATATAACTGCTAGTGTATTCATGGAATTATTGAAGGGAATCACCGATCAAGCCCAAGCTATTGTGCCGGTTACGGATGGTCAAAAACAACCACTTGTTGCACTCTACCATCATTCGGTGTACGAGACGATTGAAGCGTTACTGAACAGTGGTCAATCGTCGCTCCATCAACTTCTAGATCGAATCCATACCGTTTATCTGGAAATGGAAGATGCCGACCCTTTTTTAAATGTCAATTACCTCTCGGATCATCCAGATGCTTAAATTCTGACTTGGTTGGCAAAGAGAGAATATATAGGCTGACGACGGTGGCGATTGTCAGTAAAATAACTCGTAAATATGACGTGGAGAGAACGACAACAGCCGTCATTCCGATTGAAATCCAAATGACGGAGACGGCAAACAGCTTTGTTTTGAAGGAAATTCCTTGGCCATTTTGGTAATCTCGAATGACCTTACCGAACCACTTGTGGTTAATCAGCCATTGGTGTGCACGCTCTGAACTTCGATAAAAACAGGCCGAAGCCAATAACAGAAGTGGAGTCGTCGGAATGATCGGCAAAAAAATACCGATCACTCCAATGAATACACAAAGTACTCCGGCTGAGAGCAGAATTATTCGTTTGAATCGACTCATGGATCAGCACTTCCTTTACGATTGACCATCTATAAAATCAGCAGGAACACAAAAAAGATGGCTGAATTGACAATTTCGATGATGCCCGAGTGTTTCGGTTTCACTTTTCCGTTTCGGGGCGTAAACAAATCCCGAAGAATACTTGGGAGATAGGCAATGATTAATGAGACCCAATTGACCAGGAAAGGAACGACCAAGAGCAACAAATGGTATAGATGAGACTTCATTTTGAATGCTGGATTTTTCAATTCCCGAATCAACGATTTGACATAAAATGCACTACCTAAGAAATAAGCTGTCAAAATAAGGATCAAAGCAAATAGCATTGGCGTAAACGCCTGTACACCGATGTAGTAACTGGCCGAACCACCAATCGTCAGAATCAGGATTCCACTCAAATCATTCAGCAATGCACGCTCATTGCGTTGGTTAATGAAATAGACGGTAATCAACAAAAAAGGCAGGACAGCCAGAGCGAACCACAATAACTCAGAAATCTGAAATGCCAATGGCAATAGAAATAGGATGGCCACGGTTCCGTAACCGATCAGCCAAGGCATCATTTGTTTCTTTTTTCGCTTATTGCGAATTATATTCAACAGAGGCGTGGATGCCAAATAGACAAAAAACCAGCCGATTGCAAACAAGAGATGCTCCCACCGGGGCTCGGATAAAAAAGTCCCTGCCAAGACAGGCAACAAATACATTGCCCATGACCCGTGCTCTTTCGGTAGGACAAGTTTCTTGGATTTTTTTCGTGCCAATTGAGAAGCCTCCTTTCACGATCGCTGTATTGGTTAGTTGTTTTGATGATTCAATAGATAGGCAGATTCTAACTGAATTAAATCAAGTAGATCGGATTCCAATTCTTCTAACTTCAAAAAGGCTAGCCGAAAGGTATGACAACTCCAATCAGGTACGGAAAAATCTCCTGTCGTCTGGCGTAGGGAAGATAGGATGGTCCGAATTTGTTTATAGTCATCCATCAGCTCATTTTTGACGTCTTCCAAAGGTTCATTGGATGGATTGGATTTGATTCGCGGAAAGATGGCCTGTTCTTTTTTTGTCAGTAAATGAGACAATTTTTCCATCAATAAATGGTACAACGTATAAACGGTCACGAGCTCAGGCTGTTTACCGCCATGAACCCGATAAATTTTTGATACATAATCGTGAATTTCTGGTATGTCAATCTTCAATTGCGTATGGACATCCTGACTATAAGCTAGCATGCTTTCAATTGTCCATTGGTCCTGATCTTGCTCTTTAATGGCATGGATGGAATCGTAGAAGGAATTGATCTGTTCTAATAGCTGATGTTTTTCCATGCCTGCCTCAGTCGCCATTTCGCCGATCGGCCGATTATTTTTACAACAGAACCCGATTTTGTTCTCTCTTAGAATGGAGCTCGCTTTTGGAAAACGAAGAACGATTTCTCCGGTTGTAGAATGGACTGTAAATGGTGTTTGCATCGTAAATCCCCCTTTTGATTTACGTTCAGTATAAATCGGAAGGAAAATCAGGACTGTGCGTTACATCACATTTGAGTCGACAAAATCAATAAGGTCTGATTTTTGCCACAAATTATTCATGAAAACCAATTCGAACTTCTATATAATTGAAGTAGATGAGGTGAGAAGGAGGAGGCGCATATGGTTTATTCTCCTGATTTTTTTAAACAGTTTCCGATCTTTTCAAATCTGACAGAATATGAATTGCAAGAGGTTGCTGAGATTTCCAATCATCGGGAGTTTAAAAAAGGAACGAATATCTTCTTGGAAGGGGAAGCGCGTAAAGCGGTTTACTTTATTGTTTCAGGCTTGGTGAAAGTCTATAAAGTCAGCGAGGATGGGCAAGAACAAATCATCTCTTTACTGCATTCCGATGAGATGTTTCCACATGTTGGTTTTTTTGATGACACACCGAATCCGGCAACTGCTCTTGCGATCACGGATGTTCAAGCCATCTCCATTCCGATTGAGGATTTTGATGCATTGATGTTCAGAAAGCCAGAAATTACTGTGAAGGTAATGAAGGTTATCGGGAAGAAATTGCTGGAGCTCCAAGATCGGATCCAATCGATTACGACGAAGGATGTTTTTTCTCGAATTGTGGGTGCCATCGTCCGTTTTTCAAAAGAGTTGGGTGAACAACAAGAAGATGGTTCTGTATTAATTCGAATGCCGATGACGAATTCCGATTTAGCCAGTATGATTGGTGTTACGCGTGAATCTGTGAACAGGTCATTGAACCGGTTAAAGAAAGAAGGCATTATTGAACATAGCCGGAAAGAGATCAGGATCTTGGATGAAGAGAAGCTCCTGGACTATATGTAATCGGGCAATTGCTGATGTCTCCGGATGTGCAATTTCCCGCTGAAAGCAAACGAGGCTGCACCATGCAAATGCATCATGCAGCCTCGTCGTTATACACGAGTAAGAAAGCCACTTTTAATGCTTCCGGAGCTTATTTTTTTCCTTGAAACGTTTTAATTACGCCCGAAATGATTTCCCACACAAGACCAATCAGTAGGAGAACAAAGATCCAAAAGGTGAATTGCTCCCAAATCAGACGAACCGTTTCATAGCCATTACTTCCTTCATTGACAATTCCCTGCTGTACCAATTCCTGCATGAAGTTCGGATTCCAGATCTCCATCGTTGTCATCACAAAAAGAACGAAAGCGATTGAAATCAAATTCAGTACGGTCGTATAGGTGAGCAATGATTTTGTCCATCGTTCATAAATGTATTTCAAACACTCTTTTACGATTCCGAAAGCAAGTATAATCAAAGCGAGCAGGAGGAATGAACTGTAGGATGCCTCATTGATAAACGGCACAACGCCAGAAAGTTCACCCTCATGGAAGGTCCATACTCCAAAATACTCACTGGAGAATGAGAGAAATACAATAATCAACACATAAAATACGATGCTTACAACGGATTCACTACGCTTGATTTGTTTATTTGAATCTGGAATTGCCGGTAAATTAGATGGATGCCAGCCTTTATTCAGATCTACTTTCTCTAATTGTCCTTGACTAAAATATTCAACGAGGGCAAATCCGAAAGTGGTCCAACCAATAACGACCGGGATTGAAGTCGTGAAAAACGAAACAATGTAATCGATGAAATAATCGAGAATGTGAACGGGATTTAGAATGACTTGAAAAATGAAAACTGCTGTAAATAATGCGACGACTGAGATTAATGCGATTTTCAGAACAAACATATATAAATCATAAAGCTCAGGACCAATGAGATATTTTTTTCCTCCCCGATATTCCTGCGCCAAAGTTCTCGGGTGCCCAAGCTGCAATAACACTTGGTTCACCGCTTCATCGGTTACTGCTCCACCTTGAGTATTCTCTTCCAACATGTCTTGAATCAAACTATGAAGTTCATCTGCGACATCTTGCCTTTGACTTTCAGGTAACCGTTTTGTGACTGCATAGATATATCGCTCAATCTTCTCCATCTTTTTTCCCTCCTTCATTCAATAAACGATTCATACTTGAAACGATGTTTAGCCATTCATCGTGCAATTGACTTAATACTTCCTTGCCGGTATCACTGAGCAAATAATATTTCCGTGGTCTTGCCTCATTGGTATCCCACTGGCTTTTTAACAGGCCCTGTTTTTCAAGCCTTCTTAAAAGGGGATAAAGGGTCCCGGGTTCAACTTGAATGCCTTTTTCTTTTAACGTTGTTACCAGTGAATACCCATATCTAGGTTCATCAAGTTGGCTCAGTGCACCGATGGTAATCGTTCCACGTCTGAGTTCCTGCATCAATTTTTCGATATGTTCATTTGCATTACTCATCTGATCAGCTCCTGATTTCATTATAGTGTATGACACACACTATTGTAAATGACTAAATATGATGTGATGCATTACATTTGTATGAATGAGGACACAATTTTGTCAATAACACGTTGGGATTCGTGACGTAGAACACACTTTCATCAGGATTCTTCGCTTATGCTAAATATGGAAAGACAAAAAAACATGAGGGAGGAAGTAGTTATGAAGCGTTTGTTCAGTATATTGGTGGTCGTGGGATTCGTTTTAATTTTAGGGGCCTGTGGCGGTGGCGAGGATGAGGCAACGACAGAAAATACTCAAGCATCAGACTCATCAGAGAAAATCGTCTTAGAAGCGACAAATTGGGATTTTGATCAGGATGAATACCATGCGAATGCTGGTGAAGTGACAATCGAGCTAGTGAACGTAGAAGGCGTGCATGGCATCACCATTGATGAAGTAGATTTTGAGCTGGAAGGAGAAGGCAGTCAAACGATTGAATTGGAAGCAGGAGAGTACACTGTCAGATGTAGCATTCCTTGTGGGCAGGGTCATGATGAAATGGTTGCGACAATCCATGTTTCTTAAGAAGGGAGTAAGAAAATTTGAAGCGGCATGAAGCACTCCATCCACTTTCTCATCACCATCATCATGCCTTAATGGTTGCGCTAGATTTCAAACGGGCGGGTACCGAGAAGGGGAGCAAAACCTATTCGGAACTCATTAAGGAATTAGAAGTTTTTTGGGAGAAAGACGGCGAGAATCATTTTCTTGATGAAGAAACGCTATTATTTCCGATTTACTATGTCTACGCAGATGATCCAGATGAGGATTTGGTGAAAGAAGCGTTATATCAGCATACGAAAATAAGGGGAATAGTAAAGGAATTATTGAATTTACCGGCTAAAAATTATGACAAAATGAATGAGTTGGGACATTTGTTGGATGAACATATCCGGCTAGAGGAAAGGAAACTATTTCCGTTGATTGAAGCAGCTGTCCCAGATGATCCATTGTATGAGGCCCAAGGGGGATTTCATATAGATTCAGTTAGCGGTGTTGATTGAAATGATTAAATAGATGAGCCTCCCGAGGAAGGAGGCTCATCTAAGCCATTGATTATTTGTTTTGAGTTAAGAATTCTTGATTCGTCACATCCGTAACAAACATATGGCCGGGCGAATGGGTAATCATGAATGGAATCTTGCTTGTGATGGCAGCCATTTGTGGAGTGACTCCACATGCCCAGAAAACGGGTTGCTCGTTATCTTTGACATCAACTGGATCCCCAAAATCAGGCTGTTGGATGTCATCAATCCCGATTTCTGATGGATCACCGATATGAACAGGTGCACCATGCATATTTGGGAATTGGGCTGTTATTTCCGATGCTTTTTGAATGAGATCGTTCTTTATCGGGCGCATCGAGACGACAAGTGGACCATGAAGGTTGCCTGCAGATTCCGTTTCAATGTTGGTCGTAAACATCGCTACATTTTTATTTTCTTCAATATGCCTGAGCGGAATATCTGCATCGATTAAAGACTGCTCAAACGTAAAACTGCAGCCGATCAAAAACGTCACAAAATGGTCCTCCCAATAGGATTCGATACTTGATACTTCTTCAGTCAACTGTCCGTCCCGATAAATACGGTATTTCGGTACATCTGTCCGAATATCTGAGCCTTCTGCCAAGAGAGATTCCGTTTCACCTGGACTCAAGACATCAATGAGCGGACAGGACTTTGGGTTCCGAAATGCAAATAGAAAAAAGTCAAATGCCTCTTCTTTTGGCAAAATGACGACATTTGCTTGTACGAATTCCCCACATACGCCTGATGTCGGCCGGTTGAAGGATTGATTTCTGATTTGTTCTCTAAGTGCTTTTGGAGATAAAGACATGGTGACGACTCCTTATTCTTTTCTATAATTCTGAGATTATCGGGAATTCTCACGCATGTCAATAAGCCTCATCGTAGGTTTGAATGTGGAAGCCATCTGTCCGGCTCCACTCAGCAAAATAGATATTTTCAAGTCTGATATCCATTTCGTCAATTTGTTGTAATAACCATTCTTTTGATAACCCACAAGCATTTAGGTCTGTTTCGCTTATATCACCTTCTTCAATCAATAAGTAAGTCGGATAATTTTCTTCGTAGTTGTCTAATAGATCTGCTTTAGAGACAGTGTCGTACTTCGCCTTTTTGATTACGCTGACCAGTCCACTTGTTTCCAGTGTCGCGTGTTGTACCTGTTCAATGGAAAATATGCCTTGCATTCGGAGCAATGTACGAATTTGCTCGGTTTCCAATTTTGATTTTTCTACGTTTTTAATATTCAATTTGCCATCTTCGATTAAAGTGATGGCATGACCTTTAATGATTGGTCGCAACTTGTCATATTTGACGATTAATGTTTCAATTAACCAAATCAGACCTGCCCAAAGGACTAAAGCAAAGATGATATGATGAATTTGTGCTTTTTCTTCATAGATGGATTCCTCGATGATCCCGCCTAAAATCAGGACATAGACGAAATCCAGTGGTGTGACTTGGGATAATTCCTTTCTTCCTAGTAATCGGGTGATGATGATGACTCCAATCAGACCGACCACCAAGGACATTGTAATGGACAAAAACATCATTTGACATAACCTCCTTCGAGTTCAATGAGTCATTTCCCTACTTATTTAATAAGCAAACAATATAGTTATTCCAATTTGATCCACATCAAAAATAGGCAGGCATGAAGGGAGAGGTATAGTTGCGAATTATTGTTTTGGGTGATACGCATATTCCAAAAAGGGCAAAAGAGCTTCCTTCGCGGTTAATTGAAGAACTCAAAAACGCTGAACTTATTATCCATACAGGTGATTGGTCTTCGATGGAAGTCTATGAGAACTTGAGGCAATTTGCCGAGGTAAAAGGGGTAACCGGCAATGTAGAAAGTGATGAAGTGATCGAGTTTTTTCCAAAGAGTACGGTGATCGAAGCGGGAGGCTTCCGGTTGGGTGTCATTCATGGGGATGGTACGAAGTGGACGACTGAAAGAAGAGCATTAGAGGCGTTTAGCGAAGAGCAGGTGGATGTCATTTTATTTGGCCATTCGCACATTCCTTATTTGCGATGTCATAAGAAAAAACTTCTGATTAATCCAGGATCGCCGACGGACAAGCGCCAATCTCCTTTCAAATCGTTTGTTATATTGGATATTCAAGATACGATTCGTCCATCGTTTGTCTTCTTTTGAATGATGATTAATTTAGCCGGATGAGTCACTCATTGGTTTAGTTGCTTTTCTGCAAAAGATATCTTACGATAATAATAGAAATATTCAAATAGTTTTTGTTCGATGGATTTTAGGGAAATGTATGAGTAGATCAAAAATTTTCTGGAGGGATTTAAGAATGGCAGAGAAAAAAACGTCTTTAAGCGTACTGAATCAATTAGTTGCTAACCAAGGAGTATTGTACATTAAGCTTCATCAGTATCATTGGTTTGTTCAGGGCCCACATTTCTACACGCTTCATGAAAAGTTTGAAGAGTTGTATAACGAAACCAATGCAAAATTCGATGAGTTTGCCGAACGGTTAATCATTAAAGGTGAAAAACCTTACTCAACATTAGAAGAATACTTGGAGCATGCATCCATCAAAGAAAAGCGATATGACGAAAAAATGTCTGCTGAAGAGATGGTGAGCGATACTGTTCATGATTTCCGTACAATCAAGGAGCTTGCTCTGGAAGGCATTGAATTGGCCGGTGAAGAGAATGATTCGGTAACGGAGGACATGCTCATCGGTTATAAAGAAAGCATCGATCAAACCATCTGGATGCTTCAAGCTTACCTTGGCAAGGATGCAGATGAAAAATAGTCCGATCAATCGTTGTATTCGGTAACGATTCAGTCTCCATGTGAATAGCCTCAACATAAAAGGGGTGAGTAGATATGGATCATCAACCAAATCAATCCGTACGGAGGAGAGAGACACGTACGAAAGAAATTTCCAACATGATCAGTGAAGGTGGACTCGGCGCAGAGAAGTACTATTCGATCCGGAAAAAAACGAATCCACCGATGAAAGAAATTCGGTTATACCCGAAAACAGCAAGAAAACGAAACAAATCTTAATCGTCTATTGTGACCACCTGGTAGCCAGGTGGTTTTTTTGTTTCTATGAGTAACCATGCAAATGTTTTAGGATTTACTTCAAATAGATATTGCTTTAGACTTTTGGCTGATTGGTATACAATCGGTGACATAGAATATGGATAATATTTTCCACAACTTGATAATAGGAAGGGGAAGACTCATGGAACAAGAAAAGCGACGCGGCTTTTTCCAACGTTTCTTGGATTCAATTGAGAAAGTTGGAAACAAGCTCCCTCATCCAATTACGTTATTTGCCATTTTAGCTTTATTGGTCATTATCATTTCAGCCATTGTTGCAAGCTTTGGAATCAGTGTAGAACATCCGGGAGAAGAGGGAGAAACTGTAGAAGTCACCAGTCTCTTGAGTAAGGAAGGGATTCGGTACTTATTTGAAAGCATGGTGGACAACTTCATCGGATTTGCTCCACTAGGTGTCGTTCTGGCCACAATGTTAGGGATTGGTATCGCTGAACGAACCGGATTGATCAGTGCATTACTGCGCGGGTTTGTTCTGTCCGTTCCTAAAACATTAATCACGACAGGGCTAGTATTTGCAGGTGTGATGTCCAGTGTGGCCTCCGATGCTGGTTATGTCGTCTTGCCACCTTTAGGTGCTGTTATTTTTGCCGCTCTTGGACGCCATCCGTTAGCTGGTTTGGCAGCAGCCTTCGCAGGTGTATCAGGTGGGTTCAGTGCGAACTTATTCTTATCTGCGACAGACGCCATGCTAGGTGAATTAACGATTGCCGCTACCGAACTGATGAATGGGGATTATGCCGCAACGATGAATATTGCGATGAACTATTGGTTTATCATCGTTTCAACCTTCTTGCTGACGATTGTCGGTGCTTGGGTGACGGAGAAAATCGTCGAGCCTCGTCTAGGTGAATATAAAGGTGAACACCGAGAGAGCTTGGAAAATCTAAATCAAACCGAGAAAAAAGGTTTGAAATGGGCTGGGCTTTCTGTATTGATTACGGCTGTGTTGATTTCATTACTTGTCGTATTCCCGAATGCACCATTGCGGGCAGACGATGGCGGTATTATTGATTCGCCATTTATGAGTTCACTCGTACCAATCATTTTAATCTTGTTCTTCGTACCTGGTTTGTTTTATGGAATCGCCACGAAATCCATTAAGAATGATAAAGATGTGGCAGAACAGTTGAGTGATACGATGGCCGCGATGGGAATGTTCATCGTCCTAGCCTTTACGGCGGGTCAGTTTGTTGCGTATTTCTCTGAAACAAACATGGGACTCGTGTTAGGCGTATATGGTGCAGAGTTTTTGGAAACCATCAATTTGGACGGCATTCCGTTAGTCATCTCTTTCATTCTGGTCGTCGGTTTCATCAACCTGTTTATCGGAAGTGCCTCAGCAAAATGGGCCATGATTGCTCCGGTATTCGTGCCAATGATGATGCAACTCGGCTATTCACCAGAATTGACACAAATGGCCTACCGGATTGCAGACTCTACAACAAACATCATTACACCGTTGATGCCGTATTTCGCGATCATTATCGCTTTCGCACAACGGTATGATAAGAAGATGGGAATTGGAACCATGATTTCAGTCATGTTGCCATACTCCATCGCATTTATGATTTTCTGGACCATTATGCTCATCGTTTGGATGCTATTCGGCATCGAGCTTGGACCAGGTTCACCGATTATCTATAATCCTTAATAAATGTAAAAAAGATGAATCAATTGCGCGGATTCATCTTTTTTTTGCTTCATTGTTTTGTTGAAGTGGTGATCTGATTCACTGATGGGGTAGAGGATTGGGTTATTTGCTCGAACTTTGTGGTGGGTGCAAGAACGGTGAAATAACTCGGTTTTATTTGCTCGAACTTTGTGA
>CALGNY010000196.1 GCA_937958375.1 uncultured Bacillaceae bacterium | reverse complement strand
CCATCTCATCGATATTTGGAAAGAAAAACAGCTCCGAATGTCGCTGACAAGCCGTCTCATCGACATTTGAGGTAAAAACCAGGCCCAAATGTCGATGATAAATCCTACATGATCTCAATCTTTTTCAAAACTAGTTCCCTCAATAACCACTGTGATCGCAAGCCCTATACACAATAGCAATACATTAATCTTTTAAATTGTGAGAAAAAACTAAAAAAGTGTTTCATATTCTCTAAAAGTCGTGATATAATGAAACAACATTGTAATAATAATTTAATATTTTACACAATTTACATAATTGCTTGAAGAGGTAAAATTAATTTTTTTTAAAAAAATGGCCTTGAAATTCCAACCAGTTATGTATATGATATTTATTAACCATTTATTTGATGGATGAAATGTAAAGATCTTATACATAAGATGGAATTTGGTTATTTTTTTAAGGGTAAGTTTCAGAATTATTTTAATAACACAACAGAGGTGCTTTTAATGAGCGAACAGACAAATAACAGAACGCCGTTATTGGAAGTGAGGAATCTTGAGACTGCTTTTCCAATTGACGGAGAGTATCATAATGCAGTAGATGGTGTTTCTTTTACGGTTGACCGAGGCAGAATAGTAGGGGTCGTTGGCGAATCCGGTTGTGGAAAAAGTGTCATGTCCTTATCGATCATGCACTTGCTACCCAAAGGAGTAGGCAAGATTCAAGGCGGCCAGATTCTGTTGGATGGTAAAGATATTACATACTATAACGAGAAAGAAATGAACAAAATTCGCGGAAAAGACATGTCAATGATTTTCCAAGAACCAATGACTGCCCTGAATCCAGTTTTTACGATTGGATTCCAGTTGGAAGAAGTGCTCTTTAACCACTTCAAAATCTCTAGCAAAGAAGCTAGACAAAAGTCCGTGTCGCTGCTCAGAAGTGTCGGGATTTCCAGACCGGATGAAGTCGTCGAAGAGTATCCACACCAGCTATCGGGTGGGATGAGACAAAGGGTCATGATTGCGATGGCAATCGCATGTCAACCACAATTGTTGATTGCTGATGAACCGACAACCGCATTGGATGTGACCGTTCAAGCACAAATATTGGACCTATTAAAAGAAGTTCAGTCCATCAACGATATGGCCATTGTCTTAATCACTCATGACTTAGGTGTTGTCGCTGAAATGTGTGATGATGTCATGGTCATGTATGCGGGAGAAATCGTTGAAAAAACGTCGGTAGAGGAATTATTTGAGAATCCAAAACATCCATATACTCAGAAATTGATTGATTCGATTCCGAGAATGGATCAAAAGCAGGATCGGTTGGGTTCCATCCAAGGAATTGTTCCTTCTTTGCAAAACATGCCGAGAGTTGGGTGTAAGTTCGCGGATCGCTGCCCGATGGCAATGCCAGAATGTAAAACCATTACACCACTCCTTAATGAGATCAAAGAAGATCACGAAGTGGCATGTATCTTATATGATGAGAGCCGACCAAAAGAAAGGGCGAATGCGTAATGGCTACAACTCAGACAATATCAGAAGCTCAGCGTAAAAAAGATCAACGTGACGCTCAAGAAAATATTCTTGAAGTCAACAATCTCAAAACCTATTACCCAATCAAAGGCGGATTTTTCCGTAGAACAGTAGGATATGTAAAAGCTGTTGATGATGTCAGTTTTGAAATTAAAAAAGGTGAGACATTTGGACTTGTCGGCGAATCAGGATGTGGGAAGTCGACGACCGGTCGAACGCTTTTGAGACTGATGAAACCAACAGATGGGCAAATCATCTTCGACGGTGAAGACATAACGAATCTAAGCGGAAGTAAGCTCAGAAAAAAACGAGAAGACTTACAAATGATTTTCCAGGATCCCTATGCATCGTTAAACCCAATGCAGATGGTTGGAGATATCATTTCTGAACCGATCAAAAACTTCCATAAAGGTAAGAGTTCAAAAGAGATTGAAAATGAAGTGCGGGAGTTATTGACCCGGGTCGGTTTACCGCAAGATGCTTATAACAAATATGCTCATGAATTTTCCGGAGGACAGAGACAACGGGTTGGTATTGCCAGAGCATTGGCACTGAATCCCAAATTCATCATTGCGGATGAGCCGGTTTCCGCTCTAGATGTTTCCGTCCAATCTCAAGTACTGAATCTATTGATGGATTTGCAAGATGAGTTTGATCTTACATATTTATTCATCGCGCATGACTTGAGTGTCGTCAAACATATGAGTGATAGAATCGGTGTTATGTATCTCGGTAATTTAGTGGAAGTAGCTGATAACGAAAACATTTACAGTGAGCCACTTCATCCTTATACGCAGGCTTTGATTTCTGCCATTCCTCATGCAGATCCAAAGGTTAAAAAAGAACGAATCGTGCTTGAAGGTGACGTGCCAAGTCCGTCCAACCCACCATCGGGTTGTCCGTTCCATACACGTTGCCCAATGGCCAAAGAGGAATGTTCACAAATCAAGCCTACCTTAAAGGAGGTGAAGCCAGGTCATCACGTAGCTTGCATCCTTTATGACGAAGAAACCAATTAATATTCAGAAAACAGGGGGAAAGATCATGAAGAAATCGTATTGGCTAGTAGCCATGATGCTTGTTCTTGCGTTGTTCCTAGCTGCTTGTGGCGGCGACGATAGTGAGGAGCAAAGTGAAGAAGAAGGTACAGAGGAGGATTCTTCTGAAGAAGAAAGTACCGAAGAAGAATCTGAAGAAACAGAAGAAGAGTCAGAAGAAGCTGCAGGGGACGGCCCAGTTCAAGGCGGAACATTAGTATACGCTATTGATTCTGAGCCATCTGGTCCACTTGATATCAACTTCTACGGTTCTGCGACAGAAGCTGAAATCAACCAGTTTGTTCAAGAAGGTTTTATTGAGTACGACGAAGAATTCAACCCAATTCCACACTTAGCTGAGTGGGAAACAGAAGATGAGCAAGTCTTTAACTTCAAAATTCAAGAAGGCGTTAAATGGCATAACGGAGACGAATTGACTGTACATGATTGGGTATTTGCTTTAGAAACATTGGCACACCCAGATTATACAGGACCTCGTTGGTCTAACGTACAAACTGTTGAAGGTGCGGTAGACTTCCGTAATGGAGATGCTGATGAAATCTCTGGTTTGAATGTCATCAGTGATTATGAAATTGAAATCACATTTGACCAGCCACGTGTCAACAACTTGATCAACCTTTGGACGTATCCAATGAACCAAAGCCACTTTGAAGGAATCGAAGTTGCTGAAATGGAAGAATCTCCACAAGCACAAACTGAGATTGTTGGTACTGGTCCATTCGTAATGGTCAACTCATCTGCTGGTGAGTACTATGAATTGGAGAAAAACCCAGACTACTGGCAAGGTGAACCAAACCTTGATGGATTGACTGTTCGTGTAGTTGCGAATACATCTGTCATTGGTGCCCTTGAAAACGAAGAAATTGATATGGTACCACTGCACCCTACACAAGGTGAAGAAGCAGGTACTTTAGAGAATGTTGAAGTCATCACTTACCCTGGAGTTTCCTTCTACTACGTAGGATTCAAACTAGGTGTATTCGATAACGATGCAAAAGAAATCGTTGAAGAGAAAGACAAATATGCCAACAAACAGCTTCGTCAAGCTTTATGGCATGCAATTGACCGTGAAGAGTGGATTGACGCATTCTTCGGTGGTTACGGTAAAGTTCTGAACGCTCCAATCCCGACTTCTCACTGGATTGCAGCAGACAACTCAGAGTTGAACCAATATGAGTATGATCCTGAAAAAGCAAAAGAACTACTTGAAGAAGCAGGATATGTTGATGTGAATGATGACGGATTTGTTGAAGATCCGGACGGAAACGAATTCGTAGTAAACTTCTCTCACTATGACACTGGTAACCCAACATTTGAGACTCGTGCACAAGCGATTGTTCAATACTGGCAAGATGTTGGTGTCAATGCCGAATTGACAATGGTTGAAGTATCTAACTACTACGACATGATCGACAACGACGACCCAGCGATTGAGGCATACTTTGCTGGATGGAGTGTCGGTGCTGACCCAGACCCAACTGCACTATGGGGATCTGACCAGCTTTGGAACCAGCCTCGTTGGAACAATGAAGAAAGTGACCAATTAATGGCTGATGCGCTAGACGTTGATATCGTTGGTGGCGATGATGACAAACGTTTGGAACTCTACACTGAGTGGCAACAATTGTTCAATGAAGAAGCTCCTGGTTTGATCATCACTGAGCTTGAACAAGTTTACGCGGTCAACAATCGCGTTGGCGGACTTGAGTATGACGTTACTGGATTCAACAACGCTATGAACTGGTATGTTACAGACGGTGCGGATAAGTAATTCTGCTAGTTAGTATGAAAAGATAAGGAGAATCGACATGTTAAAATATATACTCCGAAGATTACTAGGCATGATTCCAATGCTACTCCTTATCTCCATTGTAGTGTTTTCCCTGGCTATGTTTATGCCAGGGGATCCACTAAGTGGAGAAATTGATCCAACGAATACAGACCCTGAATATATTGAAGAAATGAGAGAGCGATTGGGTTATAACAATCCGGTTCATGTTCAATATTGGGATTGGATTACTAATTTCTTGCAAGGAGAGTTTGGTAAATCAACACAGTATAAAGTGCAAGTCTCAGAACTCATTCAATCTCGAATGCTGAACACGTTGTTTCTGGGTATTACTTCGATTATAATTACATACATTTTTGCATTCATCATGGGTATGACTGCAGGAAGAAGACCATATACCAAGTTGGACCATTTAATTGGTGCATTTAACTACTTCGGTTTAGCGGTACCAAACTATATTGCTGGTGTTGTCATTATCTATTTCTTCTCATTTAAGTTAGGATGGATTCCTTTTAGTGGATCACATGAGATCGGACTAGAACCTGGTACGCTTGAATATTGGATTAGTCGATTCCATCACGTACTGGCTCCAGCACTTGTATTAGGGGCATTGAGTACGGCCAGTTATACGCAATTCTTACGGAATGACATTATTGAAAGCAGTCGGAAAGATTTTGTACGTACTGCGAGAGCAAAAGGAACATCGGAATCCAAAATATACAACAGTCATATTTTGAGAAACTCCGTAATACCTCTAATAACGTTTTTAGGATTCGACATTGTGACAATCGTTAACGGAGCGCTTATTACAGAGGCCATCTTTACTTATCCAGGAATAGGAACCCTCTTCTTAGGTTCGGTTCAAAACCGGGATTATGCCGTATTGATGACCTTGACAATGTTTTTCTCCTTATTGGTCTTGTTAGGAAACTTAGTTGCAGATATATTATATGGAATCGTTGATCCGAGAATTCGCTTAGATTAGGAGGAGTGGCTGTGGAAGCAAATACGATGACCAATACAGCAGCAAAGCCACAACAAAAGATGTCACCATGGGCAATAGCCAGAAGGAAATTTCTGAAGAATAAGCTGGCTATGATCAGCTCAGCATTCTTATTACTCGTTATCATTGTTTCTTTCTTGGCTCCATATATTACCACAGCTGATATCAGTAAAGTCAATGTTGGGCAAATGAGTTTATCACCATCATCTGACCATTGGTTCGGAACAGATAAAAGTGGTAGAGATGTATTTACGCGATTATTGTATGGTGGAAGAATTTCGTTGTTAGTCGGTATGGCATGTACATTGCTTGTTACGGTATTTGGTACGATTGTCGGTTCGATCGCAGGATATTTTGGTGGAAAAATCGACAATATCTTAATGCGTTTTACTGACTTTGTTTTGAACTTCCCATTCATGGTTTTCGTTATCGTGTTAAATGCGGTTCTCTTTGGACACATTGACGGGGTATGGATCCTGATTCTTGTGATCAGTGTGCTCAGTTGGGGCGGAGTTGCACGTCTAGTACGTAGTAAAGTGTTAACTGAGAAAGAAAACGAATATATTTTGGCCGCAATTTCAATCGGTACAAACCCGTTCAAAATTATTACGAAACATTTATTGCCGAATATCTTTTCGACAATCATTGTACAAGCGACGATTTTGTTTGCGAATATGATCGTTGTTGAATCAGCATTAAGTTATTTAGGCTTCGGTGTACCTTCCTCTGTACCTAGTTGGGGGAATATGCTGAAGGCTTCGCAGGAATCGGATGTTCTGCAAAATATGCCATGGGTATGGGCTCCACCGGGAATTGTCCTGGTCATGACCATCTTGGCTATCAACTTTATCGGTGAAGGGATCAAGGATGCATTAAACCCGAGATCTTATCGATAGACATAGACATAACTCGTTCATTTATTTCATATAAATGAACGAGTTTTTTAGTTTGGAGGAGA
>CALGNY010000195.1 GCA_937958375.1 uncultured Bacillaceae bacterium | reverse complement strand
TATGCGACCTTGTGAAAGATTTATGTGCCCGTGTATGGGATTTATGCGACCTTGTGAATATTTTATGTGCCCATGTGCGAAATTTATGCGACCTTGCGAGGGGTTTATGCGACCTCGAGAGCGATTTATGTGACCTCACGCAGTGTTTATGTACCCGTACGCCAAATTTATGTGCCCGCAAGCCAAATTTATGTGCCCCTAAACGATATTTATGTGACCACCATCAGTAAATATGGACCGATCCACAACGTATATGCTCCCTACCAAAACTAAATGGCGGGCACATCGGATTGCCCGCCAGTTGGATCATTCAATTCTATAGTTCAATCATGTCTCCTGGTTTCATGACTTTTCCGACGCCGCTACCAAGTTTTTGGATAAAGGCTTCAGGATCTTGTTTGATCACTGGGAATGTATCAAAGTGGATTGGGACAACTTGCTTGGCCTGGATCCATTCTGCAGCCAGCTTCGCATCATCTGGTCCCATCGTGAAATTATCACCGATCGGGATGAATGCCAGATCGATCTCATGCATTTCACCATACATCTTCAAGTCGGTAAATAAGGCTGTATCGCCTAAGTGATAAATCGTTTTCCCGTCAATTTCAAGAATGATTCCTGCAGGCATACCGGTATACACAATCGTACCGTCATCCTCTGTAAAGCTTGAGCCGTGGAAGGCTTGGGTAAACTTCACTTTTCCAAAGTCGAATTCATGTGACCCACCAATGTGCATCGGATGTGTATTCAGTCCTTTATCACCTAAGTAGTTAGCCAATTCGAAAGGGGCGACGATCAGCGAATCATTATTCTTGGCAATTTCTTCGGTATCGCCGACATGATCGTTATGGCCATGCGTCAATAGAATGACGTCGGCCTTTACACTTTCTAGCTTTAAGTCGCAATTATCATTGCCAGTGATAAACGGGTCGATCAAAATGGTTTTTCCGTTTGCTTCGACCTTTACTACTGAATGTGCATGGTAAGATACTTTCATGAAAAAGACCTCCTTAAAATTGTTCTTCATTGTTTCATTCGTCACTATTCCCTAAATTCCCTTGTTTCGTTATGATAACACATAAGAACTATAATTTTGAGGTGATGATATGAGTCGAATCGATCGACTAATTCAAGCAATGGAATCAGACCAGATTGACGCCGTGTTCCTGACGTCAAAGTCCAACTTATTTTACTACACGAACATATACGCCGAAGCTCATGAGCGTTTACTTGGTTTGTACGTAGACACATCCGGTAAAGTGATCTTAATCTCTCCAGCTCTAGAAAAAGAAGATGTTGAAAATGCAGGCTTTACGGAAACCGTCGTGTATTATGCCGACCATGAAGATCCGTGGGCGGTTTTTTCCGATAAGATTGGCGATTCGAACACAGTGAATCGATTGGCAATCGAAAAAGAAGTATTGAATGTGGCGCGTTTTGACCGATTAAAACAGTTGTTTCAGAAAGCTCAAATTGTCGACGGCCAGCAAATGCTAAACCAACTTCGTTTGATCAAAGACGATCATGAATATCGATTGCTGAAAGAAGCGGCGTCCTATGCCGATTTTGCGATTGAAACGGCCATCAAACATATCCGTGAAGGAAAAACCGAATTGGATTTGATTGCAGAAATCGAGTACGCCGTCAAAAAAGAAGGCATTCGTGAAATGTCTTTTTCCACAACCGTTTTAGCAGGTGAAAAATCTGCCGCTCCGCATGGTAATCCAGACCTGACAAAGATACAGAAAGGTGACCTTGTATTAATGGACTTAGGTGTGGTCCACCAAGGCTATTGTTCGGATATTACCCGGACCGTTGCTTTAGGACCAGCAACCGAACAACAGAAAGAGATTTACCAGATTGTGCTCGATGCAGAATTGAAAGCATTGGAAGCAAGTGTCGTCGGTGCTCCACTTGGTGAAATCGACCAGGCCGCCCGACAGGTCATCGAAAAAGCGGGCTATGGCGACTATTTTATGCATCGGATCGGACATGGGCTCGGCATCGATGTCCATGAATTTCCGTCGCTTGCATCGAATAATCCATCACCACTCCAGCAAGGCATGTGCTACACCATTGAACCAGGAATCTATTTGCCTGGCGTCGGTGGTGTCCGGATTGAAGATGATGTGTTCATCACTTCCGAAGGTGCTGAAACGTTAACGAATTTCACAAAAGAATTCATGGAATTGTAATTGTCAAATACGTCCTAAGTAAATTAAAAAACTCTCAAGCAAAGAGACTTCCTATGCTTGAGAGTTTTTTCTTATGCAAGTAATTCGTTTACGTCTTTATAATCCAATTGATGTGCATCGGCAACCGCTTGGTACGTGCAGTAACCATCTAATGTGTTGATTCCTTTTCGTAAGCTTTCATCATCCTGGCATGCTTTTTGATAACCTTTGTTGGCAATCTGTAGAGCGTAAGGAACCGTTACGTTTGTGAGCCCAAGAGTGGACGTCCGTGGAACCGCACCCGGCATGTTCGCTACGGCATAATGGACAACGCCGTGTTTTTCGAACGTTGGATCATCATGTGTCGTCACGCGATCGATCGTTTCGAAAATCCCACCTTGATCAACGGCAACATCGACAACGACAGACCCAGGCGACATCTTTTTGACCATTTCTTCCGTAACAAGGGTTGGTGCTTTCGCGCCTGGAATCAAGACAGCACCAATCACTAAGTCAGATTTTGCAACAGCCTGTTCGATATTCAGCGGATTCGACATGACCGTGTTGACTTGATTGCCGAAAAGGTCATCCAGTTCCCGGAGTCTAGCCGCATTGACATCCATAATCGTGACATCTGCTCCTAAGCCGACAGCGATTTTTGCAGCACCTGTTCCGACACCGCCGCCACCGATGACCGTGACGTTTGCGCGAGGTACGCCTGGAATTCCGCTTAAGAGAATCCCTTTACCACCTTTTGTTTTCTCCAAAAATTGTGCACCGATCTGAGCGGCCATCCGACCAGCAACTTCACTCATCGGCGTCAGCAGTGGCAAGGAGCCGTTTGCAAGCTGAACCGTTTCATAAGCAATGCCAACGACTTTATTCTCGATCAGCGCTTTCGTAACTTCAGGTTCATTCGCCAAATGTAGGAACGTCAGTAATATTTGCCCTTCATAGAAATACTCATATTCCTCTTCCAATGGTTCCTTGACCTTCATCACCATTTCTTGCTCCCAGGCTTCTTTAGCCGTCGAAACAATCGTCGCTCCTGCCTCAGCATACTGCTCGTCCGTAAAATTGGAACCCGCACCGGCATTCGTTTCGACATACACTTCATGACCTTGATTAACGAAAGCCACGACCCCGGCTGGAGTCAATGCGACCCGGTTTTCGTTGTTTTTTATCTCTTTAGGAACACCAATTCTCATACACCCAATACCTCCTAAATAACCAAAATATGTAGCCGATTCCAATATATCATTTGTTTTCGCAAATGTGAAATTATTTTGTCAAATGACGATGAATCACATCTAAACCACCCGTCACTTCAATCACAGAACCTGTAATCATATCTGAATCTTCCTGAGCCAAAAATCCGACCGTCCGAGCGATATCCTCTCCGGTTCCAGG
Organism: uncultured Bacillaceae bacterium; assembly: GCA_937958375.1. Classification (GTDB taxonomy): domain Bacteria; phylum Bacillota; class Bacilli; order Bacillales; family Alkalibacillaceae; genus Allobacillus. The sequence continues at coordinate 3,504 of CALGNY010000195.1, read as the reverse complement.
TCTCCCGATTGGCGTTTCTGAATCATTGACATCTCTGCTTTGTGCGATGCGACTCTCCTTCATTTCCCCTGTAATATTGCCTGGCGCTACCATATTTGCGGTAATGCCGTGCTCCGCTTCTTCCAATGCGATTGTCTTCATGAGCGAGGCCGTACCTACTTTCGCAGCAGCAAATGCGGAGCGATAAATCCATCCTGGCGTTTGGTTGACCCCTTGGAACCCTAGAAAAACAACTCGTCCAAACTGTTGTTTTCGCATCATTGGAATGATTTCTTTCAAAAAATAAAAGGAAACATCGAGATTCCCATTGACCATTTCTTTCCATTCGCTCTCTTCATAATCAACTAATTTTTTCCGTTCAAAAATATATGGACCCGCGTTACTGACAAAGCAATCAATGCGACCAAACCGCTCGACCACTTCATGGACGATGTGTTTAATTTGTTTGTGATCCGTCACGTCCAATTGCAGAATTTGCAGGCGATCGCTGATATGCTGATAATCTTTTTGTAATTCCTTCGCACGTTTGTCATCCGAACGATAAGTCGCCGTCACACTATAACCTTGACTTAAAAAATAATCGGTCATCATTTTGCCGAGGCCTTTCGTACCGGCCGTAATCAATACATGTCGCACACTTTTTCACCTACCCACATATTCTTATAAAAAATCATACCCACTTGGATTGTAATCACGTTTGATTTCAATCGAATCATGATATACTTAATGGTAACCCATTCTTTGGAGGTGTCGGATATGGCAATGGAATATCATGATATTCTCGTCGCTGTTGATGGTTCGGAAGCATCGGAATTCGCTTTTGAGAAAGCAATTGAAATCGCGAAACGAAACGATGCAAGACTGATTATTGCCCATGTTGTTGACACTCGAGTTTATTCATCTGTAGAGGCCTACGATCGAGGCGTTTCGGATCGAGTCGAAAATGACGCACACCAGCTCTTGCAAAATTACCGAGAAAGAGCTGAAAGTGCCGGATTAAATAACGTCGAAACCGTCCTCGAAAACGGCTCACCGAAAGTAAAAATTCCAAAAGATATTGCACCCAAGAAAAAAGCCGATCTGATTATTTGTGGCGCGACCGGACTGAACGCGGTCGAACGTTTTTTCATCGGAAGTGTATCTGAGCATATCACCCGCTTCGCTTCCATGGACGTTCTCGTCGTCCGCAAAAACATTCGCGAAGACAAAAAAGAAGCTTAACAAACGGGTGGCCTAATCCGACACATGTATTAGGCCACTTTTTTTGCACTGTCTAAGATTTTGATTGTTGTTCGTGCACAAACCGATATTGATAAAATCGCTTGGCAAAGTCGGTCAGCTGCCTGGCCAATTTATAGTTGTAAGCAGCACCGATACCGACACTGATCAGCGGAATTCCTTGAAATAATTTTTTCCGAAAGCTGACGATGAATAATGTCTTGAATAGTTGACGAACAGGCTGGTCCAACCACGTCTCATCTGTCAACACAGCCTCATCTTCCATAATCGAATCAAAATCATCGGTCAAATCCTTCAAATCATTCCAAGCAGCTGATTGTAGCCGCTTCGGCAAAATCCCTGCATGGAACACCTTTAACGCAATAATCATCTCAATCGGATGGTTCAAATTATACCCAAAGGATGTTCCGATCAACTGAATGCTCCGTAGATTCAACGCAACAATCAATGGCATATCCGCCGCTAAAAACAAAAACCCTCCAGCTCCCGTAATTCCACCTTGCGCAAAGCTATATACTCGGTTTTTGGCCACTTGCTGATCCGCCAAATAGGTCAATTTTTCAATGGATAATGACCGTAAATCTTCAATCCGTTCGATATTTTCATCATACGTACGTGCAATTTGAATCATTCGCTCAATCGCTTCAGTTTGGGTCGTCGTGTTTTGAAGAAACGTATACGTATACAAAAACCACTGATCGATCGACTCAAAGAACCTCTCTCTCACCGATTGGGGGAACTTCGAAAAATAATGACCGAGCCACTCATCATAGAGCTTTTCGAAATCATTCACTTCATAGGAAGATATTTGCTCTTCCCATCGTTTAATCTCTCGTAACACACGCTCTTCCGTCATGGCATCCCACTCCCTTTAACGATCATTTTCAAACCAATGATTGATATTCTCAACTGTTCGGTTCATCGCTTGAGCATCTTTGAAGGAGGGTAGTTGTGCAAGCATCACTTTTCGCGGTTTTTTCGCACCCTCGCCTTTCTTTTGTAATATAAGTATGCTTTTCCCCTGTTTTTCATTTTTGAATAATGAGGAAGGAAGTTCGAGCACTCCATTAATATATGCGACTTCAGCAAGGAATTCGTTCAATTTCTTTTCCGTATCCATTTCAAAAAGGAAATTCGGAATCAAGAAAAACAAATACCCACCGGGCTTCGTATATCGTAAACTTTGCTCAATGAATAAATAATGCGAAAACGAATGACCTTCCTCCGCTTTCAATTGGTAGCCTTGAGCATTTTCGTCATCCGGATAGTACCCAACAGGCAGGTCGGACAAAATGACATCGACCGGTTCAAGTAAAATTGGCTTTAAGCTATCCTGATGGAAATATTCGATCGAACGCTCTTGCAAATTCGTATGATTATAGGCAAGCCGCAATAACGTCGCATCCACTTCACTGCCAAATGCTTCAATCTCTTTATTTTCCAACTGATTCAACACAGCCAGCAGTAAATTCGCTGTTCCGACTGCTGGGTCGAACATCCGAAAGTGTTTCTGACCATCCAAGAATTTTTCGATTAAATAACCAAATAAGACCCCGATCGTATCCGGTGTCACATAGTGATGCTGTTGAGTCGCGCCTTTCATCCCTTTCAAAATAGCAATCTGCATAGCCTTTCTTCGATCCTCTTTGGAATAATCATTCAACTCAACTGCATCCAACTGTTTTTTTAATTTATCTTCATAAGTCGGTTCCAAGTTATCCGGTAACTGTGGGTCAAACAAAATACCACTGGAAGCGATTAACGCCTCTAAATATGGGACGGATTCTTGGCTTTCGATAACCTTCGTCGTTTCGTCCAACCAATCAAATAACTTTTCAACGTTCTCCATGACCATTTAATACCTCCGCTTCAACTGTCTTTTTCTAGTTTAGCAAAGAATGGCCTGAATTTCACAAAATGGGGGGATGGCATTATGGGGATTTTAATGTTTTCTAGGTCTGAGCAGCCTTGGGTTTATGGTGGAAAGTCCTCTAGAGCCTTTCTATAACCCTGAACGATACGGACTTCTGAGGGGAATGTTCTCTAAGAGGGTTCTATTACCCGGAACGAACAGGAAATCTGCCGGGAATGTCCTCTAGAAGGGTTCTATAACCCAGAACGAGTGGGATATCTGCCTGCAATGTCCTCTAGGAGGGTGCTATAACCCAGAATGAGCGGGTAATCAGCTGGGAATGTCCTCTAGGAGGGTTCTATAACCCAGAATGAGCGGGTAATCAGCTGGGAATGTCCTCTAGGAGGGTTCTA
>CALGNY010000194.1 GCA_937958375.1 uncultured Bacillaceae bacterium | reverse complement strand
CCGCCAAGACTAAATGAAGCTCTGTATTCCAATAGAAGTAGGAATTGTCCATTACACAATTTATGTACCCTTGATAAATGATAAATTTATTCATAAAAAAATACCCTCATTAAAATACACATTTAAATGAAGGTATTTCTGATTAAACTTGAAGGCAAAAAACTAAGAATCCTTGCCAGGATCAAACTTAATGTCCGGCCGACTTATAAATAATCGTGTGCATTTGAAAGGTCGATGGATTCATGAAGCCCTTGGTTCAGTCCACTAGCTATGACTTGACTTAACTCCTCAATGACTTCATCAACTTCTTTCGGTGTGACCATTAAATTATGACCAATTGGGTGAAGCACTTCTTGGATCAATAATCTTTTTTCCTCTTCGGTCAACGCACCGACCACACCCATAAACTTCTCTCTTGTTTCTCGGTCAGGCAAGTCTTCTTCCGTAAGTTTCTTCCGTTTTCCGAAAGTCATCCCTGCAGGGGTTAACGCTTTACTGGCTTTCCCTTGTTCTGAGATTTCTTTTCCGAAATGCTTCAACATATAGTCAATCGTGTCACTTGTAATCGTTGCGGCATCGACGACGGTAGGAATGCCAATCGAAAAAACGGGTATCTTCAGCGTGGCCTCACTGATTTCTTTTCGGTTGTTGCCGACTCCAGAACCAGGATTGATCCCTGTATCGGATAATTGAATCGTGGCGTTCACCCGCTCAATTCCTCTAGCAGCCAGTGCATCGATTACGATCACAAAATCTGGATTGAATTGCTTAGTGATTCCAAAAATCATGTCACTTGTTTCAATTCCTGTCATTCCCATCACGCCTGGCGTAAATGCAGAAATCGAACGAAAACCTTCGCCAACCGACTCTGGTTGCAGTTTGAATAAATGCGAATTCACATACGTTTTATTAACGGCTCTGGGACCGAGTGCATCTGGTGTAATGTACTCATTTCCAAGACCTACGACCAAACAACGGGCGTCTTTCGGAATGTGATGTTTTTCGATTAACCGATTCAATTCAGCACCCAGTGCCTGACTGATTTGTTTCAGAAAATCCGATTGCAGGTCTCTGATTTTCTGGGATTCGATGGTGACATATTCTCCAGGACTCTTGCCTACACGTTTACTGCCTTCCTCATCAATTTCGACACGGGTTAACTTCCAATCATCCTTTTGATATTCACGAATAATGATGCCATCCAGCTCATGCTTCTTATCTGGATTTTTTTCAATAAACATTTCTTTTGCTTCTACTGCCAAATCCGTTCTTGGTTCGAATTGATTCATAACCTTAATCCCTCCAATCCTTCTGTTAGTCTGTTCTAAATCTAAAAAAATAAACGACAAGCGTTCAATCTTGACAGGATTTTATTGAAAACGAAGACAAGCTTTGGTACAATAACTCTTGTCCAAATAAAGTTCATTGGACATTTCATCAGGAGGTGAATAAATATGGCGAACACAAAAAGTTCTAAAAAGCGAATTCGTGTAAATACTGACAAACGTACTGGAAATCAAACCGTTAAAACTGATATGCGTACTGCAATCCGAAATGTTGAAAATCATGTACGTGAGAACAATGTCGATGAAGCGAAAGCAGCATTGGTTTCTGCAACGAAGAAAATCGATAAAGCGCAACAAAGAGGAATCCTTCATTCCAATAATGCGAATCGTAAAAAAAGCAAACTCATGAAAAAAGTGAACGAATTGAACTAAACAAAAAAAGAGCTGGTCTTCAAGCTATACTCGAGTGCTTGAACATCAGCTCTTTTTTATTACGAAACGGTCGTTTTCATACGTCCGGCTTTTTCCATAAACATCTCCAATGCCAGCCACTTATCCATCTGGCCGGTCTTCATCTGCTCATCACATTGGGCCGCATCGATGATCATCTGTTTCAATTGATTCTCATCAAACTTTCTTTCACGTTTAAAGGCCATTTTCACTGCATATGGGTGAACCTTCAATTGTTTGGCGATTTGCTGCTGTTGATAATTCGCTTTTTTCAATAACTTGCACTGTAGAATTAAACGGATTTGTGATACCAACAATGCCAGCAAAGCAATCGGCTCTTCGTTTCGCTTCCGGAATTCTTTTAATGCAGAGAGCGACTTGCCCAAATCTCCCTCTGTGAGTGAATCAATTAACGAAAAGGTGCTCGTTTCGGCATGCGTCGAAACCAATTTTTCGGCTTGCTTCAAATCGATTTGTCCATCTTGCGCATAAAGCGCTAACTTTTCCAGTTCCTGCTCGAGTGCCTCCACATGCTCCCCGATCCGCTCCAACAACAAATCGACGACTTCATCAGGCAATTTTAATCCTTTATCAGCCGCCATCGGTTGGATTGTATCTTTCATATCATATAGCTTTGGTGATGAGCAATCGATGACCAAACTGTTGTCCTTGACTGCTTTCGTCACTTTTTTTCGTTGGTCCAACTTCGGATATGGAGCAATCAAAATAAACGCGGTGAAATCAACAGGATTTTTTACATAATTGATCAACTGGTCAAGGTCATGCTCCACATCGCCTTTATGTACTTGTCCTGTCAGAAAATGAGCCCGATTGACGGCAACGATTTTCTGTTCACTGAAAAACGGAAAGGTTTCGGCATCGTGGATGGCTTCTTGAATCGGCATTGTTTCTAAGTCAAAAACTTGATAATCACTTTCTTGATCCCAAAGGTCGATAATTTTCTCACGGACTTTTTGAATATAATATGTTTCTTCACCATATAATAAATACACGGCAGTTTTTGCTTTATTTTTTGGCATTTTCAAAAATTCACGAGCATGCATCTCACTGTTTCATCCCCTTCTCTTCATATCGTATACCGGATGATTGTGATTGACAATAAAAAAGTTAGAGGGGGTGCCGATACTGACACCCCCAATCTATATAAACGCCAGAAAGACAAAATCCCGGGTATTTTTGTCTTTGGCGGCGTTGGATGGTATACTTATTTTGTGAAGTTCTTTCAGTGAATATAGCTGACAAGTCTTAGCAAAATATATGTGAAAAAATGATGAAATTCAGAAAAAATACTGGACTTCATCTGAAGGAAACCAGTATACTGTATATGATGCAGGAGGGATGAACGTGAACGAATTCGAACAAGAAGTTCAATCAAAAAACAATGATGTCGTTGATTCAATCAAAGGTTTTGGTTTTTCATTCTTATTCTTCTTCATTATTTTCTTTATCGGAACGATCTTCCAGGTCGTCGGATCTTAAAAATGTGGAAAGAGGCTGTGTTGGTGCAGCCTCTTTTTTCTTGTCTACTCTATTCTATGGCTTGAAAGGCAAAAATGTGCTTTGTCCATTCGTATATTTCATTTCAACCGCTCCATGGATATCTGTTCGCCAGATGCGATTCCCCTGATCCTCTAACCGATTGATGACCTCAATGGATGGGTGACCATAAGAATTATCCTCTCCCACTGAAATAAAGGCATCTTTTCCATTCAAGTTGAGTTGCTGTAAAAGTGGCAGACTGGTCGATGTGGAGCTTCCATGGTGGCCGACTTTCAACAAATCAACATCACGTATTGCACCATTTTCAAGCAATCGCAATTCTCCAGCCGCTTCCAGGTCTCCTGCAAATAACGTCCGGTGACCATCCACTTGCAATTCAACGACCAATGAATGGTTATTTTCGTTGCCTCTCATAACAGGCGTCTCAGGGGAAAGTACATTCAACTCGGCACCTCCCATTTTGATTTGATGTTGTTTCTTTACTTGAATCGGTTCGACATTGCCTAGGTATTCATTGATTATCTCATCATCCGACCTTGCAGCGATGAAGGTCTGTTCAGGATCAAAATGCTCAATCAGCGTCGTGGCACCCGCAGCGTGGTCATAATCGAAGTGACTGATCACTAATGCATCGATCTGTTGGATACCTTTCGACCAAAGAAAGGGTTGAACCACTTGATTGAAATTCCTGTTCGGTTGGTCTAAATGTGAATAGTTTACTTCCTCCCCGATATCGATCATCATCACTGCCGATCGATAAGGCAGCTCCACAACGAACGAATCTCCCTGTCCCACATCAAGCATCGTGATTCGGTATGTTGAATCCATGTACGGAATCGATTGTTGGATCCAAAAACAACTAATCAATAAGCACCCGAAGATCGAAGCCTTCCTTAAATCACTGCGATTCCACCAGTACATCATTCCAAAAAGACATATATAAGCTAAAAATATCGTGATGAGATGAGGTTTGCCGACTAGCCACTGAGCAAAGAGGAATGGCTCCAACCCATTTAAAGCATTGATCATTGGTTCGTTCACTTGAATGAATATATTCTCTATCATTCTTGCCATCGAAAGATCGATGAAGCTTACGAAAAAGAGAATCAGAAGAACGGGAATCATAAATAATGTGAAGTAGGGAACAAATAGAAGGTTCATTAAAAAAGAAAGGACATTTGTATAATAAAAATAATAAAACTGAAGTGGCAATAGAGCTAACTGGCTGATTAAACTGATTTTCAATGACATCCAAACCCATCCATCTTGTGTGATGATTCGGTTGGATAGCAGGAGACATGCAGTCACGATAAATGAAAATTGAAAGGAAAGTTGATTCATCAAATAAGGGTTGATCATTAGGACAGCAATATAAACTAGAGATAAAATATCGATGACTGGCATTCGATTTCTGAATTTGACCATGACAATCACCAAGGCCGCCATCAGACCAGCACGAATCACAGACGGATGGCTCCCTGCCATCAAAATATAAAACGGAATCCCTGCCAACATGACATTCATGGCTGTTTCTCTTGATGTGCGAAATACATAATAAAGTACACCATAGCAAGTGGCCAAAATGATTGCGACATGTAGACCACTGATGGCCAGCAAGTGAGAGATATTCCAAAATTGGAAGCTTTCCATTGTTTCGTCATCAAACCCTTGCCGCTCTCCTAATAAAATCGCTTTGATCCACATCGCAGTCGTCGGATGAAAAGCCATATCCAGATGGGTTAAGACATCATCCCGTATTCGATATAACTTCGAAAAGTAGGAAGAACCGGAGCAATCCATAATAATAGGTTCATTTGTAATCGCATGGATTCCTTGTGAAGAAAGAAAGTTTGCGTAATCGAATTGGCCTGGGTTTGTTGCCTTCTGAGGAGGTTCGATGACCAATTCTCCTTGGCAGGAAGCTCCGAGCTTGAGTGAATCTGGTGGATGTTCAGTACGTGCCAAAATCTTCAATTCGTTTGGTAATTCGATTTCAAATTCTGTGTAGAATTCTTTGGTAACCGGATGTGATTGGATAGAAAAAGACCCTTGATAGGTTGATTCAATCGATGGTGGAGGTCCCATTGTAGCGGTAAGAAAAGTTGAGAAGAAAAAAAGAGAGATGGATCCTCCCAAATAGATTTTGTGTTTCATCCAAAATGGGAGCGACCAGAGGATGACAGTGACAAGCAGAAGGATACCGACCTTGAGGGGCAAAAATCCCAAGCTGAACAGGATGGCAGCGAAGTACAGTTTGCCCTTCACAGACGCTCCAAATTATTCGGTATGTTTAAATAGTTCATTTACTTGATCTCGATAATACCGAAGCTTGTCCTCTTCAACGCCTTGACCTTCCATCTCCTGAATCATCTCAGAAAGCAGTTGTATTTTCCCTTTTGCGCCTGTGTCGATATGTAAATAATCCAATTCGACTTTTTCATATTCAACACCTACTTGATCAAGAAGCTCTAATGCATATGGATGATTTCGATAATCCTCTGCATAGTAGATTTTCTTGATTCCACTTTGGATAATCGTTTTCACACAGTTCAAACAAGGAAAATGTGTCACATAAATTTCTGCCCCTTGTGTCGGAACACCAAATTTGGCACATTGTAAAATGGCGTTGACTTCCGCATGAATGGTTCGCACACAGTGGCCGTCAATCACTTTACAACCGACTTCAACACAGTGCTCGCCACCGGACACACTGCCGTTATAACCTCCAGCAATCACTCGTTTCTCTCTGACGATCGTGGCACCGACCGAAAGACGTTCACATGTGCTTCGTAGGGCTAACAAATGACTTTGTGACATAAAATATTGATCCCAAGAAATGCGTTCCATATTGCCGTTCCCCCTTTAAACTCATTTCATTTATTTTATTGAATTCAGCTATACATGTCAATTTCACGGAACGATGATCATCTCTTTAAATTGCTCTAACGTTTTCTCACCAATTCCTGACACGCCAAGTAAATCCTCCGCAGTTTGGAACTTACCGTTCGCTTCTCTGTAGTCGATAATCCGTTTGGCTTTTTGTTCACCGATCCCAGGCAATGTCATCATTTCTTCCAAGCTAGCCGAATTGATGTTTACCTTCCCTTCCCCACTTTTTTCCGTCTCTTGAACGATCGTTTCTTCTACTTCTTCACCCTCTTTTGCCACATAAACGACCATTTCATCTTGAAGGATTGCTGCCATGTTGACAGCCAGCTCATTTGCTTCATCCAAGAAGCCGCCTGCGAGTTCAATCACATCCTTGACCCGCGAGCCTGCCTCGATTTGGTAAACCCCTGGTGCTGAGACATGTCCTTTCACATCCACCCAAATATATTCATCAGTTACCGTTTCTTCTACCTCTTCAGGTTCCTCTTTAGGTTCATCTAGCTCTTCTGATTCAGTAATGACCACTTCCGCCTTATGGTCGTCTTGCTGGAAGAAAAACAGCCCAGCCAAAAGAATCAAAAACACGCTTGTACCGACAATCCATTTCTTTTGAATAATCATGTTCAAGACCTTCTTTCATATATATTAAGTTAGGGATACCTTTTAAGGAGGGTTCATGAATGAAGTGGGGAATCATTGGAACCGGAAATATGGGAAAAGTCCTTTTGCATGCATTGACCGAGAGTCAAGCTGTTGCTGAGGAAAATATACACATTTATAATCGGACGTTAATGAAAGCTTATGAATTGTTAAATCAATACCCGAATGTATCGGTTGAGAGAAACTTGAAAACAATCACCAGCAAATCGGATGTCTTGTATTTATGTGCAAAACCGAAAGAAATCCTAAGCATCGCACAACAAATTAAATCGCACGTACGGAAAGATCAGATGGTCATTTCGATTACCAGCTCAATCACGACGGATCATCTGGATCAGATCCTACCATGCAAGACGGCACGGATGATACCGAGCATCACGAATCAATCATTATCTGGCGCGACGTTGCTGTCATTCGGCAAAAGATGTTCGCCAATCGACCAGGAAATGTTAATGCAAACGTGCAAACTATTTTCTCACCCATTTCTCGTGAGTGATTCGACTGTCCGTGCAGCTTCCGATGTCGTTTCCTGTGGACCTGCATTTATTAGCTACGTACTTGAAGATATGATCCATTCTGTCGAAGAGGTCACATTACTAGAAAGAAAAGAAGCAGAACAATTTGTCGAGGTCATGATGATCGGTTTTGGAAAGCTTTTAGAGGAAAAACATTTTACGTTAAAATCATTAATGGAAAAAGTAATGGTCAAAGGTGGAATTACCGGTGTTGGAATGGAAGCATTAGAAGCAGAAATCAATCAGAGTTTCAGAAATGTATTTTTGAAGACACATGAGAAGTTTTCTGAGGAACAAAAAACGAATGACGACCTGATTCACGAGGCTACCATCAACTCGAAGTAATCTAGTTCTATTGTAATCGTTTTTCGGAAAAAAGCAACAGAAATTTCCTTTTTATCACTTTTACCGACAGACAAAAAATAACCGGTCGCCATATTTGTTCTCTTTGGTGTAGTCAAAATCCGCATACACGGACACCTGTGAAAATCCTGCTTGTTCTAACCAGTGGAGGTAATCATTCACTGAATAAGTCCGTTGAGTGTGTAATTCATCGAATCGTTCATAGCGTTCTTCCTCAGTGGCCATAAAAAATGTGAGGTCGTAAATGACCTCTCCCCTTACCTCACCTGGTTGGCAAAACCAGACATAACTCATTTCATCCGTAATTTGAGCATATAATTCATCTTCGATCAACCGGTCCATATGGTCCAAACTATGCACATCAAACAAAAACACTCCATTTGGGGACAAGTGTTTACGAATCCGTCCAAAAGCTTGTTTTACCTCATCAGGGCTACGTAAATAGTTCAGCACATCCAAGAAACTGATAATGACGTCATAGGTTACTGGTTGATGTAAATGAACAAGATCCCCTTGCTCAAATTGAATATTGTGTACCGTTGGATTTTTTTGTTTGGCCTGCTGAATCATATCCACAGACAAATCGATTCCTAAGACATTCTTGAAATCCCCGGCAAGCCGAAAAGAGATTTCTCCTGTACCGCATCCGAGATCCAATAGCGATTTTTCATTCGTTTGGGTTGTGAAATGGCGAACAAATTCAACCCATTTTTCATAAGGGACGTCTTCCATAAAGTAATCATACATTCTCGCCATCTTTTGATACATTAACGACATACCTTTCTTAAATGGGCAAATCTACATTCATTGCATCGCCCCATAGCTTTTCGAGGTTATAATAGCCTCTTTCATCTTTATGAAAAATGTGGACGACGACATCATCCAAGTCGACCAAAACCCATCTGGATTGTTCTTTTCCTTCGATTTTCTTCACTTCAATTCCTTGTTCTTCAACGGCATCCTTAATCGCTTTGCTGATTGCATCAACTTGTCTTTCGTTATTACCCGAACAGATTAAAAAGTAATCCGCGATCAGTGACACTTCTTTCATATCCAATGCGACAATGTCATGACCATTTTTGTCATCACATGCTTTTGCGGCGATTTCAAGTAACTGCTTACTTTCCAAAAAGAATAACCTCCTATTTTGTAATTAGTTCATTATATGCTTGAAATGTTCCAGGGTAAATCAATTGATTCTTCCCCATCAAAAATTGAATCGTTTCTTTGGCGACGTACCCACAAGCAGCGTCCAAATTATTTTCTGCCAGCTCTCTTGCATGGTAAACGGCCGGAAAGTCCCTGCCTGGTTCGATATAATCAGCCAAAAAGACAATCTTTTCTTCTTTTGACATCCCTGCTCGACCGGTTGTATGAAAACGAATCGGATTCAGTACCGATTTACGTTCGATGCCAAATCGCTGTCTGATCAGCTGGGCACCCGCTGGTCCATGAAGTAGTTCGTGATTATAAAAAAGTAGATCCTTCGGTAATTCAACCGAGTTTTCGATAATCTGAATTAAAAAATCCGAATCAAATTCTTTCGCATAATCATGTAGCGCCGCAGCCAACCCGATTGCTTCGATGTCACCACCAAATCTTTTTGAAAGCTGAAGGGCTGTTTCTGTCACCCGTTCCACATGTTCATACCGTTTTGCACTCATGACTTGTTTGGATTCATGTAAGGCTTGTTCAACGTTCATAAAGCTTGTTCTCCCTTATATAGTCATACACGCCGTCTGTGAGGCCCTCCACTGGTTGATTTGCCGAGATTGCTTTTCGGATATCCGTTGACGAATAAGGTAATTCAGGAATGTTCACTTTCAGAATACCTTGCTCATCATCTATCGAATAACCCTCACGTCTGACTCCGACAAATTGGATGAGTTGTTTCAATTCTTCGACTCGATGCCAGTTTGGTAAATAGGCGATCATGTCACCACCAATAATAAAATAAAACGACGTATCCGGATGGTCATCGAGTAACGCTTGAACCGTATCAATCGTATACGATAAGCCTTCCCGCTCATATTCAATGGTGGAAATCGATAATCGCTCTTGCCCCTCCAATAAAATCTTTAACATTTCCAGACGTTGGTGTGGTGTTGCGGTCGCGGCATCTTTGTGTGGTGGCTCAAACGTCGGTATATACCAAACCGCATCTAACTCAAGAGACTTCAATACCGTTTTACCGATTTCCAGATGCCCGATATGTGGCGGATCAAATGTGCCACCGAACAATCCTATTCGTTTCATCCCGCTTCACCCTCATGGTAGTTCAATTTGTTTGTTATCTTGAGAAGGTTTGTAAAGTATGATGACATTTCCGATCAGTTGCACCAGTTCAGCATCTGTTCCGTCAACAATTTGTTGAGCAATGGTATCATGGTCTTCTGCTGCGTTCGGTAAAATACTCACTTTAATCAATTCCCGTTTTTCAAGGACATCATTCAATTGTGCAACCATGTTCTCATTCACACCTTGCTTTCCCACCTGAAAAATCGGATTCAGTTGATGTGATTCCTTCCGTAAAAACCGTTTTTGCTTACTGGTCAACATGTAATCTCTCCTTAAGCCTGTTGATTGCATTCACACGGGGACGATGGCCTGTCCATATTTCAAAAGCTTTTGCAGCCTGCATGATCAACATGTCCATCCCATGTACCGTTGGCATCCCGCGTTGATGAGCTTGTTTCAATAAATTTGTCCACGCCGGGTGATAAATGATATCACTGACGATGGTTTCAGGATGAGCGTGTTCCAATGAGACAATTTGACCTTCTGAATCAGGTTCCATCCCAACCGTTGTCGTCTGTATAATTAAATCATAGGCGGACAGTGACCGCTCAGCTTCCGTTAATCGAATAGCTTTGCTTCGTTTTAAATGATCTGCAATAGTCTGTGCTTTCGCTATTGTTCGATTGGCAATATCGATTGTATAGTCACCATATTGGTCAAACGCATAAGCAATTCCTTTGGCAGCTCCACCTGCTCCCAGAATCAAGATTTTCGGACTTGGTATACTGAAAAAATGTGGTTTAGCTTGCCGAAGTGCCTCCACATAACCAATCCCATCCGTATTGTACCCAATGCGTTTTCCATTCATCAAATGAATCGTGTTTACGGCTTTCATTTTTTCCGCAAGCGGGTCCAATTGATCTAAAAACGGAATCACTTTTTCTTTATACGGAGCCGTGACATTCAGCCCATGGTAATGATTACTTGCTTCGGACGTCAAAAATGCTTCTATTTCATGAGGCTCCAATTCGACCAACTGGTATCTTCCCGATAATCCGGCTTCACTTAAAAAGTGATGATGAATCTGAGGCGATTTCGAATGGGTGATTGGATACCCGATCAAACCTAAGTGATACATCCACTGACGACTCCTTTATATGATTGCTTCCCGAAGAATCACACGGACCCCCTCTGGAACATATGCATCAACCGTGACCTTGCCGGCAGGGATGGTGATCCAACCGAGTCCGGAGAAAACGACATCCATTTTTTTGTCACGGACATTGAAGCTTGTCCGCTTCAGTTTCGGCCAATTGGGTAACGTACTGGATGTCGGTGGAGCCAGCAGGTCACCAAGATGTTTTTCATATAATTCATCCGCTTTTTCTGTTTTTGTTCGGTGGATCGACAAACTGTTTGCAAAGTAATTGATGTAGCCATACTTATCATCCGAATCCGTTATGTCCAACCGAGCCAAACCACCGATGAACAAGGTCTGTCCAGCATGTAATTGAAAACTTCTTGGTTTGACCTCTTTATTTGGAGTGATTGTTTTTAAATCTTCCGGTGCCATCAAATGAGCCATTTGGTGCATTTGAATAATACCTGGTGTATCAAACAAACTCGATTTCTCATCCAGTGGGATTTCAATAAAGCCTAATGTCGTACCAGGGAAATAGGACGTAGTAATTGTATCTTTTTCACCGATCGACTGGTTGATCAGAAAGTTGATAAAGGAAGACTTGCCGACATTCGTACTTCCGACGACATAAACATCTTTCCCATTCCGTATTTTTTCCAATTCAAATGCAGCCTCTTCTATGCCAGTTCCTTTTTTTGAACTGACCAAAAAGACAGCTTTCACATTAAGCCCGTATTCTTTCGCCACTTTTCTTAACCAGTGTTCTACCTTTTTCAAATTGGTTGATTTAGGCAATAAATCAACCTTATTTCCGATCAAAACAACTGGATTATTACCGACAAACCGCTCCAATCCGGAAATTAAACTACCGTGCACATCAAATAAGTCGACAATATTGGCCACGACGGCATCTTTTTCACCAATTTGGTGTAAAAGTTCCAAAAAATCATCCGCATCCATATGAACATCTTGGACTTCATTATAGTTTTTCAAGCGAAAACAACGTTGGCAAATTACGTCTTCATTTTCCAACGCTGATTCGGGTACATAACCCGCTTCTGCTTTATTCGTTGTTTGGATGGGAGCTCCACATCCCTGACAATACAACTCAGCCATGCTATTCCTCCCAGGTCAATTTACCTTTACGTTTAAAATAATTCATGATTCTTCGTTCAATTTTCCGATTAAATTTAGTTACTACACCATCCGTCTGTACAATTGGCACGACCAAAACGGTATATAAGCCAGCACGGTTCCCACCAAAGATGTCCGTCAATAGCTGATCGCCTATGACAACCACTTCATCCTTTGATAAGTTCATTGATTGTCTGGCACGCTTAAATGCCTTTTGCATCGGTTTTTTTGCTTTTGAGATAAATGTGATATCAAGTGGGTTCGAAAAGTATTTCACACGATTTTCGTTATTATTTGAGATGATCGTTACTTGAAGACCTTCTTCTTTCATCGTCTTAAACCATTCGATAATTTCAGGTGTCGCTTCAGGCTGATCCCAAGCAACCAATGTATTATCCAAATCCGTGATGACCCCTTTGATGCCCCGTTCCCTTAAATAATCAGGCGTGATTTCAAAGATACTTTTAACTTGGTCATTCGGTAAAAACTTCGATAGCATTCTTTCACCTCATCATACATGAACTCATACCTATCATAAAGGAACGTACTCGAATTGAAAAGGATAATCTTGGCTCTCACAGAAGATCATACCCCTATTTCTGTACTAATGAGTTGCGAGTTGTTCAAAACGACAGAAAAATCATCCTATGTCGATAGTCAAATACCTAGTTATTCGAAGCTATTGAGACCTCCGCCCATTTTGACGGCAATTAACCTTGAGTTTTTTGAAGCTATTGGGGCCTCAGACCATTTTGATAGCAATTGACCGCGAGTTATCCGAAGCTACTGAGACCTCAGCCCATTTTGACAGCAATTAACCTCGAGTTATCCGAAGCTAAGAAGCCATCATCCCGCTTTGACACACATGATCGATCACTGGTTATAAAAGCTCAATATGCTAAAAATCGTTCGACAATTTCAAACATTTTTCTCTCTGTGGATAAATAAATCAACAGGATAAACCTTTATATTTCAAGATTCTCAATAAGTTATACATAGTTTAAACACAACTTACACACATGTTATACACACCTTGATCAAATTGTTAATTCAATAATTTAGTGGTAGGATAAATAACTAAGAATAGAGAAAGTGATTGTTTGCGGGAGGTGTGGCCTTTCAAAGGCGACGATTATGGAAAAATTATCTGATGACTTACTGATCGAATCTTACATAAAAGCCATAAAATTAAATTTGCATGATGATTTTATTGATTTGATAAAACAAGAACTTGATAAACGAGGCCTCTCAGAAAATATCAAAGAATTGTCATAATTAGAGTTTCTACCTATTTAACTAACACTATAAAAACAGTGTTAGTTTTTTTTATTATTCGATGGGTTCTTCTTTTCAAACGCTCGAAATTACAGTTATAATATTACCTGTAATGTTTTATTTTATTGAAAGGATGACACCATTCATGATCTATGCAGTTTTCGCTCCGCTAGTTTTCGCTATTCTTATTCCATTCCTAAGTCGAATAAAACATAAAATACATACGGGGTGGTTGATCCTACCAGTTCCGATACTCGTGTTTGCTTATTTCGCTTCATTCTTAGGAAGTAATTTCGAAAATCAAGTCAGGTCAATAGATTGGATACCTTCGCTTGATATCTCACTAACTTTCCACTTGGATGGTCTTAGCCTCCTTTTTGCCTTGCTCATTACCGGGATCGGTTCACTAGTCGTTTTATATTCCATTTTTTATTTAGACAAAACTGAACGACTTGGACATTTTTACACCTATCTATATATCTTTATGGCCGCTATGCTTGGCGTGGTCCTTTCAGATAACGTGTTCGGTTTGTATGTCTTTTGGGAATTTACGTCCTTGTCCTCTTTTCTTTTGATTGGATATTGGCATTTTAAAGAGCGGTCACGCTATGGAGCTGTCAAATCATTATTAATTACCGTAATGGGTGGATTCAGCTTATTGGCAGGATTGATCCTACTGACCATTGTCACGGGAACAACGAGTATCCGTGGAATGGTTGATCAAGCAGATGTGATTTTAGCTAGTCCATTCTTGCCATTTATCATGGCTTTTCTCTTGCTTGGTGCATTTACGAAGTCTGCACAATTTCCATTCCATATTTGGTTACCGGATGCAATGGAAGCACCGACACCTGTCAGCGCATACTTGCACTCCGCAACAATGGTGAAAGCAGGTATTTACTTGATGGCTCGTTTCTCTCCGATTTTTGGCGGAGAACCTAGCTTCTTTATGTTGTTGAGCCTATTCGGGATCATCACGCTAGTTTGTGGGTCTTATATGGCTGTGCGACAAACAGACTTAAAAGCCATACTCGCCTATTCAACCATCAGTCAACTCGGTATGATTATGGCTATGCTTGGTTTTGGCACGGATGTTGCCATCTTTGCTGCTGTTTTCCATATATTGAACCACGCTACGTTCAAAGGTAGCTTATTTATGGTCGCTGGAATAGTTGATCATGAAACGGGTACGAGAGATATCCGCAGGCTCGGTGGATTGATGACCTTTATGCCGATTTCGGCAACTCTTGCGTTGTTTGGCACATTCTCGATGGCAGGCGTACCATTGCCATTTTTGAATGGGTTTTATAGTAAGGAAATGTTTTTCGATGCTTCCTTACAATTATCGGGCTATACGGGTACATTCGTTGAAATCTTAGCAACAGCCCTACCTTACTTGGCTGTACTAGGTAGTATTTTCACATTCGTTTATTCAATGTATTTATTTTTCGGAACATTTAGAGGAACGTATAAAGAAGAACAGCTGCCTGTCAAACCACATGAGGCGCCATTCATGATGCTTGTGTCACCAATGATTCTTGTGCTTGGTGTCATTATCATTGGCTTGGTCCCAAGTATTTTCAATGACGGCTTGCTGACACATGCAGCGAGTGCTGTCTTCGGTAGCGAAGTCACGAAGGAAATCAGCTTTTGGCATGGCTTTATTCCGCCACTTTATATGTCGTTAGCTGTTGTGGCCATCGGTACGCTTCTGTATGTGTTTAAGTCCAAATGGGAGCGCATATACAGCGTCATGCCTGGTAAATTCAGTTTCAATCGGATTTACGATTGGGCTGTGAATCAGTTGGAATCTGCCAGTAGCCGAATTACTTCCTCTTACATGAATGGTTCCATGCGTTTGTATATGGTGCTATTGCTTGTTGCTGTCACAGGAATCACCTTCTTCGGTCTATGGATGACGAATGGTTTCAATTTCGAAGTCACCGATGTGGCACCAGTCACCATTCACGAAGTGTTGATTGCTATTGTCATGGCAGCCGCTGCAATTGCGACGATCTTTGTACGAAATCGACTGGCAATCATCATTGTCGTCGGGGTCGTAGGTTACGGTCTAGCCATCTTATTCGTCCTATACCGGGCACCTGATTTGGCGTTGACGCAATTGATCGTCGAAACGGTTACCGTTGCATTGTTCCTACTATGTTTCTATCATTTGCCTAACTTGAAAAAACGTACGGAGTCGCTTGCGCATCGTGGAGTTAATTTATTTGTTTCATTAGGATTCGGTGCATTATTGCTCGTCATTTCACTGAGTGCTTACAATAGCCGATTCTTTGATACAATTTCTGGTTACTTCACAGAGAATTCATATAAATTAGGAGGCGGAGATAATATCGTCAACGTCATCCTGGTAGACTTCCGTGGGTTGGATACGTTATTCGAGGTAGCTGTATTATTCGGTGCAGGGCTTGGGATCTACTCATTAATCCGATTACGAAAGAATAAGGGGGCGAAATAATATGGAAATCGTGATGATTATCTTGGCGTCCATTTTGTTCGCCACCGCAATCTATAATATGCTTCAAAAACAATTTTTACGGATCATTATAGGGACGGTCTTGCTCTCCCATGCTGCCCATCTATTCTTATTGACGATGGGACAGTTGAAGCGAGGAAACCCTCCTGTGCTAGTCGATGGGGTAACAAATTATACCGACCCTCTACCACAGGCTCTCATTCTGACATCAATCGTCATCAGTTTCGGGGTAACCAGCTTTTTGCTCGTATTGGCTTACCGGACCTACACATTGAACAAAACAGATAATATGGATGAATTGAGAGGTAGTAAAGATGAGTAACTTAGCCGTTTTACCGATTGTCATACCTTTATTGGCAAGTGTCATATTAGCATTTATACCAAAAAAGACGAAGGCCTCAAGATTCCTGGCGAAACTATTTGCAGTTGTTTATCTAGGCTATTCGGCATTTCTGTCATGGGTTGTATTTTCGGATGGAATCATCGTCATGCAAGCAAGTGGGTGGATCGCTCCATTCGGAATTTCGATTGTTGCAGATTACTTATCCGTCGTATTAGTCCTCATTACATCAATCATTACGACTGCAGCTGTATTTTACGCACCGAATTCCTTGGAGAAGCTTCAGGAAAACCATTATTTTTACACATTCGTGTTCTTGATGATCGCTGGTGTCACCGGTGCTTTCTTGACCGGAGACCTATTTAACTTATTTGTATTTTTCGAAGTCTTACTCATGGCTTCCTACGGGTTGATCGTTCTCGGTGGCGGAAAAGTACAATTGAGAGAATCGATGAAATACGTACTGTTTAACGTCTTCTCATCTATGCTTTTTGTGACGACAATCGCGTTCATTTACGCATCTGTCGGTACAGTGAATATGGCTCATTTAGCCGAACGAATTCAAGAAGCCGAGCAATCCGGGATTCTGACTGGTGCAGCCATTCTCTTGTTTTTCGTATTCGCCATTAAAGCAGCCATCTTTCCGCTGTACTATTGGTTGCCTAATTCATATATCGTTCCGAATCCAGTCGTCTCTGCACTTTTTGGCGCACTGTTGACCAAAGTGGGAATCTATGCAATTCTACGGACCTTTACGTTGATTTTTGTGCATGAGCCTGGAATCACCCATGAAATCTTTATCTGGTTAGCGATCTTTACGATGCTCTTTGGTGTAATCGGCGCATTATCGACCCATAACGTGAAATTGATTGTTACGTACAATATTATCCCAGCCATCGGATTTATATTGATGGGTATCGGCTTATTTTCGACAACAGGGATTGAAGGGTCCGTCTATTACTTGATCCATGATATGATTATTAAGGCAGCACTGTTTTTCTTGGTCGGTGCATTGGTTGTCGCAGCGGGTACGAGTGATCTCAGAAAGATGGGTGGCTTAATTAAGCAATACCCTGTACTCGGCTGGTTATTCTTCATCGGCTCTTTAGTGTTGGCTGGTGTCCCGCCATTCAGTGGTTTTATCGGAAAACTTCTGCTACTACAAGGCTCACTTAGTCAAGAAGAGTGGATATTGACCATCGCTGCTTTAGTGACAAGCCTATTGATCCTTTATTCCATGATTCGCATTTTCGTGCGTGGATTTTGGGGTGAGGATCCAGGTGAATTACCGAAACAAAAGAAAAAAGTGCATCGTTTGACGATTCCAGCAGCCGTCCTGCTTGTGATCAATATTTTCTTAGGGGTTGGCGCTGAGCTAGTTTATCCACATATTGAAACGATTGCTAATTTACTCATGGATCGCACTGAATATATTAATGCCGTATTAGGGGAGTAGTTCAATGGCTATTCAAATCATACTTAATCTATTGATTGCATTTCTATGGATGTTCCTAAGTGAATCCTATACGATTGTTACGTTTTTCTTAGGATATGTTTTAGGTCTTGTCCTGTTGTTCTTTCTTGGAAGGTTCATTCCCGATACATTTTATTTCAATCGGTTATACCGAATCTTCAAGCTTATCTTGTTATTCATCAAAGAGCTCATCGTATCGACTTGGTCGATTGCGAAACTGGTCTACAAACCCAAACTGGATGTACAACCTGGAATCTACACCTTACCGACGGAATTGAGAACGAATTGGGAAATTACCCTTTTGGCGAATTTGATCTCGCTAACTCCAGGCACATTAAGTGTATCGGTTTCGGATGATAATACGAAGATTTACATTCACGCGATGGATTTACCTGACGTGGAAAAAGAAATCGAGAGCATTAAACAGACGTTTGAAAAAGCAATTATGGAGGTGACGCGATAATGCTGAGCGAAATAGGCCCACAAATCCTTGATTGGACAGTCATTGTTTGTTACATCGGCATCTCCATTTCCGTCCTGATTCTGTTGTTTCGTGTCATCAAAGGCCCGACTAACGCAGACCGAGCTGTCGCGTTGGATACGATGGGAATCAATTTAATGGCTTTTGCTGGGTTGACGGCAGTCTATTTAGTGACCAATAAACTGAATGATGTCATTTTATTGATTGGAATCTTATTATTCATTGGAACGATCGCTATCGCGAAATTTATAGAAAAGGGTGTTATCATTGATCGAGATAATTATTAGTCTATTGTTGTTGATCGGCACCTTTTTCATCTTTTCTGGTTCATTGGGGATCTTACGCTTCCTTGATGTTTATACAAGACTACATGCGGCAACGAAAGCGTCTACATTAGGTGTCGCCAGTGTTCTGTTAGGAGCTTTTATTTTCTTGTATATCGATCACGGCATCATTAGCGGTAAATTACTGATCGGCATATGGTTCATCTTATTGACCGCGCCAATCAGCGGACATATGATTTCCCGAGCTGCCCACAATGCTGGGGTGAAGCTTCACGAATCAAGCATTCGGGACGATTTACAAGAACAGAAAGATCAATTAAAAAACAGTGAAGAATCAGCTGAGCAATCAAAACATTCATAACGTTTGAATACTGTGTTTCCTTACGATAAGGGACACAGTATTTTTTTGTTTTCCGAATGATCTTTTTTGGTGGATAAGCACTTTTTAACATCGATAGACATATAAATGGGATGTAGGCAGCTACCCAATCGATTGAGGAGGATGATGCTTTGCTCAGTTTCCTGAAAGTCCTGGCTTTCCTCATTCAGCATCCATACTTTTTTGCTCTTTATATAAAAGGCCAGATCTTCCCACAACCACTATCTAAAGAAGATGAAAAGAAATATCTTGATTTGTGGCAAAAAGGAGATGTCGAAGCTCGGAACAAATTGATAGAACACAATTTGAGGCTTGTCGCTCATATCGCCAAAAAATATGAAAACAACAAAGAAGAGCAAGAAGATTTGATTTCGATCGGTACAATCGGTCTGATTAAGGGTGTCGAGAGTTTTTCTCCTGATAAAGGGACAAAATTGGCGACCTATGTCGCTCGCTGTATCGATAATGAGATACTGATGTTTTTACGTTCAACAAAAAAAAGCAATAAAGATATGTCTCTTCAAGACCCAATCGGCCATGATAAAGAAGGAAATGAAATTAGTCTGATGGATATTTTGAAATCGGACCAACCCGACCTCGTTGAAAAAATCCAGACAACGTTGGAAATCGAACAAATCTTCCAATACATGCATTTATTGAATGACCGAGAAAAAGAGGTCATCGTGAAGCGATACGGATTGAATAACCAAAAAGAATACACCCAACGAGAAATCGCAAAGTCACTCGATATCTCAAGAAGTTATGTTTCTCGTATCGAAAAAAGAGCGTTAATGAAAATGTTTCATGCATTTTATCGAGAAAAGGAGAAAAACAAAAAAGGACCAGCAGAATGAATCATCTGTTGGTCCTTTTTGATTAAGATTGTGTAAGCATTGTCAAGATAAATGCCGCACTGTTTTCAGCTGCCGTACCAAGAAATTGATCAAACGAAATTTCTGATGTTTTCCCGGCTATGTCAGACAAGGAACGAATGATCAAAAACGGTGTACCGTATTGATAGCAAATCTGGGCGATCGACACAGCTTCCATTTCCAACGCTTTGACATTTGGAAAACGCTCGACAACCCCTTTCACACGACTTTCATCTGCCATAAATGAGTCACCCGTTCCGATGAGCCCGACAACCTTTTGAAAGTCACCGTCTAAGTCTTCAATCGCTCGTTTGGCACGTTGGATAAGGTTTTCATCCGATTTAAATGCTTCAGGCATTTGAGGAATTTGGCCATACGCATATCCGAATGCGGTAGCGTCAGCATCATGGTGAATCACTTCTTCTCCGATGACGACATCACCTACGTTCAAAGAGGCGTCTGATCCGCCTGCACTACCCGTATTAATCACATAGTCAGGCTTAAACCGCTCATGCAAGATCGTCGTCGACAGAGCTGCATTGACTTTACCGATTCCCGATTGTAATAAAATGATTTCATGACCATTGTAGGTTGCTTCATAAAAGGTACAATTTGCGATGTTTGTCGATGATATAACATCGACTCTTTTCTTGACGGCTTCTACTTCTTCTTCCATTGCTCCGATAATTGCATATTTCATGCATTAGACTCCTCTACTGCGTTATTGAAAACGATATAGTTGGTCATTTTCTTCAAGAACTTTCACGAGCTGTGGTTGCCAGCCTTCGTTTTCAATCCATTCCAAATGGACTCGGTAGATTTCTCCATCAGATTGGTCTTCAATCGTTGCCTCAATATAATTCGGATTCCCATCACTAGCGAACCACCAATAGGTAATCTCATCACGGTTACCGTTAATCGCCATGGCTGTTGCTTGTTCAAGTTCTTGACGGTCTTGGCTACCTTCATTTAAATCAATGGAGTGGGGTTCTTCTTGTTGTGTTTCATAAGGTTCCCAATTTCCGCGAATGACAGCCTTGACATTCTCTTCATCGGATTCCTCCACTTCAACATCCTCTCCGAAATCAGAACCTTCATCCATTTCATCAGCTTCTTCAGAGGATTCAGCGTCGTCCTGCTGTTCTTCGCTTTCTTCTTCCGTTTCCTGGTCTTCTGACTCTTCTGCCGTATCTTGCTCATCGTTTGAGCCCTCTGTGGAAGACGATTCATCTTCTTCGGAGTCATCTGGATTCGTATCCGCAATTTCTAACTCTTCATCACTCTCATTGCCGGATTCATCGTCATCCCCTGTGAACAAGTACAACATAATCAACAGTAAAATCAAAATACCTGCCAATACCAACATATAGTTCATTAATTTTGTCGTTCTTCGTCTTTTCTCAAACCGTGCTGAACGAGTCGATTCATTTTGGTAATCATCAGCCATAACAGTGACCTCCGCGATTAGAATGATAGACGTAAACGTCCTACACAATTGATGCGTAGGACGAAACGAATGGAAAGTTGACTCATTATTTCACTTCGGTAATGCGAACGTCCAGATCTCCACCTGGTGTTGCTACGGTAACTTCTTCTCCAACTTTTTTCCCGAGCAGGCTTTGTGCCATCGGCGAGTCATTTGAAATTCTGCCTTCAAATGGGTCTGCTTCAGCACTACCTACGATTTGGTATTCTTCTTCATCACCATCTGGCAATTCAACAAATTTGACTGTTTTACCTAATTGAACGATATCTGAAGCTTTTTCATCGTTTTCGATGATGACGGCATAACGAATCATATTTTCAAGTTGTGCAATCCGTGATTCAACAAAGGCTTGTTCGTCCTTAGCTGAATCATACTCAGAGTTCTCCGATAAATCCCCGAAGCTTCTCGCTACTTTGATCCGCTCGACAACTTCCGGACGGCGCACAGTCTTTAACTCTTCTAGTTCGGCCTCTAGCTTTTGTTTTCCTTCTTCAGTCATAAAAAATTGTTTTTCTTCTGTCATTTGAAACACCTCTCTATATTTATATCCTGTTCTTATTATTAATCCATGTTATGTTTGCTGATCTTCAATAATACTTTTGATTTTTGTCGTGAGCAAGTCAATGGCGACATAATTTCTGCCACCTTCCGGAATGATGATATCCGCATATCGTTTCGCCGGCTCTACAAATTGTAAGTGCATAGGCCTGACAACGTTGATATATTGATCGATGACCGATTCAATCGAGCGTCCTCGTTCATTGATGTCCCGCATCAATCGGCGTATGATTCTTAAATCAGAGTCCGTATCGACAAAAACTTTGATATCCATCATCTCACGTAATCTTTCGTCTTCAAGAACCAAAATTCCTTCTAAAATAATCACATCTTTTGGTTCGACATGAATTGTTTCATTCGAGCGTGTATGCATTTCGTAATTATATACCGGTTTTTCGATCGGTTGTCGATCGAGTAAATGCTGTAAATGCTCCATCAGCAAATCATTATCAAATGCTAATGGGTGATCGTAGTTAGTGTTGAGTCTTTCTTCAAAGGGTAAATGAGATTGGTCTTTATAATAGTAATCCTGCTCGATTACAAGCATTGATGTATCTTCAAACTGATTATAAATTGCCCGGGTTACCGTTGTTTTTCCGGAGCCACTTCCACCAGCCACCCCAATGATAATCGGTTTTTGACCCATGGGATTCTAGCTCCTTTCTATTCTGTCAATTTCAATGCCACCGCAATGCCGTCTCCTGTTTCAACGATAGTGGTTTCAAAATCATCTCGTTGGACGATCCACTGGTTAAAGGCATGAATCTTCTTACCTATCTTCATGAGTCGTTCAGATTCAGTATTCTCTCCAGAAACATAGCCCTTAAATAAAACATTGTCAATAGCTATCAAACCATTTTTCCGTAAAAAAGGATCAACCGCTTCTACAAATGCCTGGTTTTTTCCTTTCGCTGCATCAATAAATACAAAATCGTATACCGTATCATCAGGTAAATCTGATAAGTATTCCAATGCATCTTGATGAATGGCATCAATTTGATCATCCAACTGAAAGAGATTTATTTGTTTGATTGCTTCCTGATGGCGCACGTCATCGACTTCTAGCGTTGTAATATGGATGGATGGATCGACCTTTGCCATTTGGATGGCAGAATAACCAATCGCCGTACCGATTTCAAGAATCTTCTTCGGTCGATGTATTCTTAAAAGTTGCTTTATGAAGGAGATTCCGTCATCCTCCATAATCGGTATGCGAAATTCTTGGGCGTATGCTTTCATTTCATTGATTCGAGAATCTCGCTCATTGTGCAATGATTGGATGTATGCTTGAGAAGCTCGCATGTTTTTCCTCCATCGTTTCCAGTAACTTAGGTTCAATTTCGTCATTTTACCATAAAAAAAGGTGGGAACGCTATTGATGCGCCCCCCTTTTTTCGTACTAAATACGTCAATCTTGTGGTGGTCGATACTCCTGGATGTTTTGCTGATGTTCTTCATATGTCTCGGCATAATAAACATCACCTTCATAAGAAGCGACGAAATATTTATATTCGTGATCGGCTGGATTCAAGGCCGCTTCCATTGAGTTTTGATGGAAGTTGGCAATTGGTCCGATCGGCAGCCCAGTGACATAATACGTATTGTAAGGAGACTCGATTTCAAGATCAGAGTACAATACCCGTTCTTTATGTTCACCATGTGCATATAATGCCGTCGGGTCTGTCTGTAGTTTCTCTCCATCTTCTAAACGGTTATAAAAGACTCCTGAGATCATTTGACGGTCCTCTTCACCACCAGCCTCACGTTCTAGTAAGGAGGCCATTGTAATGGCTTCATGGACGGTAAAATCAGATGCTTGGATCTGACTCATGTACGGTTGCAATTGGTTGACCGTTTCATCCAGCATCATCCCGACAACTTCTTCTACCGTTATCTCCTCTTTATAAAAAGGATACGTGATGGCGTAGAGATAACCTTCCAAAGGATACCTGATTTCTTCTTGCAAAATATCCTCACTCAGTAGCGAAGGATATTGACTGATGAGTGACTCGATGTATTCTCTATCTTGCATTTTTTCCATGAACTCTTCCCCATCAATCGACGTTTCTTCATCGAATCGATCTGCAATTTGTTCGATGGTAAACCCTTCTGGAATCGTAACCGTAAATACCGGTTCAACCAAAATTTTACCGGTTTTTAATGTTTCGATGATTTCATCAAGCTCCATGTTTTGTGCAAGTAAGTACTCTCCTGCCTGAAATCCCGCTTCATTTTTAAATTTTACATACATCCTAAAAATAAGATCGTTATTGATGATTTCATTCTCTTCCAGGATCCTTGCGATATCTTCTGAACTTGAACCAAGCGGTATTTCCACTTCCACGATCTCCGAATTATCCGGATCGACGGGGCTAAGTCCACGATCTATGTAATTGTAAATTGAAAATCCGCCGATAACCAAAACAATGATCAATACAATCAAAATTGCAAACGACCATTTACGGGCAATTTTGGCTTCACCTATTCGTTTTTTCTTTACTTCTTTATAAGTCAGTTTTTCATCTTCGTTGGAAGTTGACAAATCTCTTCCCCCCTATCTACCCGCTTTATTATAAATTAAAATTGGGATAATTTCTATATTTACGGATGATATTCCTACCGATTATCTCATAATTTTTATAGATTCAAGAACCTTTCTCTTTAAGTGCGCCTATTTAAAGGCCAATTTCACAACAAAGTTCCCTCTCCGACTCGGTTAAAGGTTGCGGTTATTTCCTTGGCAAACATAACAAAAGCCCATATTATGATTCCGATCATCATAATATGGGCTTACAAGGATTCATTTATCTTTGACCGTCAGATTATTCGCTATCGTCCTCAGAGAAGGTCGCAAGCATTTCTTCTACCATATCCCACTCTTCGTCCGTTTCGATTTCGTATAAAGCCATATCATCTTCATTTTCGCTGCTTTCTTCATAGCGGAAAGCGTACACTTCAACTTCATCTTCCTCAATTTGATCGGAAGGCACAACAACGATATAGGATTTTTCCGTTTCATCTACATCAAAGGAGAAAAGTACATCAAATAGATGCTCCTCACCATTTTCATCTGGAATAATGATCCGTTCCTTCTCTTCCATTTCCAACACTCCTTTTATTTCGCTTGATCCAAATAACTTTGTAGGATCAGCATGGCAGCCATCTTATCGATGACCTTTTTTCTTTTCTTTCGACTGACATCAGCTTCCAGCAAGACCCTCTCTGCAGCCATCGTCGTCAATCGTTCATCCCACATGATTGTTTCAATTCCAAATTCCTCTTCCAAAAAACCCGCAAAACGCTTTGAAGCTTCTCCACGCTCACCAATGGTTCCATTCATATGCTTGGGTAGGCCGACGACAACTTTTGAAATATCATGCTCTTGGATGATTTCTTTCATTTTCGGTAAGATCGGTTGGAATCCATCATTTTCATTCCATTGAATGGTTTCGATTCCTTGTGCTGTAAATCGTAGGGCGTCAGATACAGCTACGCCGATTGTCTTTTCCCCTACATCTAAACCTAATATTTTCATTATCTATCCTCTTTATTCGTCTTCAAATAATGCTTGACCACTTCTTCGATGAGTTCATCCCGTTCGACTTTACGAATCATGTTGCGTGCATCTCTGTGACGAGGGATGTAAGCTGGGTCACCAGACAGTAAATAGCCAACAATTTGATTGATTGGATTGTAGCCTTTTTCCTCCAGTGATTCATAGACTGAATGCAAAATTTCATGCACGACTTGTTCTTGAGAGTCATCTGAAAACTGGAACTTCATCGTATGATCTTGATTATCCATAGATTGATCCCCCTCGTTTCAACTTATCTCCATTATAAACGTAAATGCGATCAAGAAGAAACATTTTTAATGTAGTCTTTTGTCGAATCCAATGCTTCTGCGATTTTTTCAGGGTTTTTCCCGCCTGCTTGTGCCATATCCGGACGGCCTCCGCCGCCTCCACCACAGATCGTTGCCGCTTGTTTAATCATATGTCCCGCATGATAACCTTTGTCGACCAAATCTTTTGAAACGCTGCCGGCCAAATGTACCTTTCCGCCATTTTCAGTAGCTAGCAAGATAATCCCAGAATCCAATTGCTGCTTGAATTCATCTACCATTTGCCGAAGTGCATTCATATCTTTGACATCAACTTTTGCTGCGAGCAATGGAATACCTTCTACTTCTTCCGTTTGTTGAATCAGTTGAGATGCTTCGATATTGGCTAAGCGAGCGGATAAGGATTCATTTTCTTTTTGAAGATCTTTCATTTCACTAAATAAAACTTCAATTCGTTGTGGAACTTGATCGTCAGTTGTTTTCAATAATGCTGCAGCTTTTTGAAGCATGGCTTGCTTATGTTCAACATATTCATAAGCTCCTTGGCCTGTTTTTGCTTCAATCCGTCTCGTTCCTGCCCCTATACCGGATTCAGATGTAATTTTGAACAATCCGACCTCAGCAGTGTTATTCACATGACAACCACCACATAGCTCTAGACTATAATCACCAATGGATACAACACGTACTTCCTGGCCATATTTTTCACCGAATAAAGCCATCGCACCCATTTCTTTCGCCTCTTGAAGGTCATGGTAACCGACGCCGACAGACAATGATTCCCAAATTTTTTCGTTTACTTTTTGTTCAATCAACTGGAGTTCTTCATCCGTGACTGAATTGAAATGGGAAAAATCAAATCGCAAACGATCAGGTGCCACTAACGAACCGGATTGATTGACGTGGCTACCGAGTACATCCTTTAATACTTGGTGCAGTAAATGTGTCGCCGTATGGTTCTTGATGATTTGCTTTCGCATGTTTCGGTCAACGTGTGCATTCACTTCGTCATGAGCATGAATGTGGCCTTCTTCTACTCGTACACGATGCAAGTTCTGCCCATTTGGTGCTTTTTGTACGTCAAGCACACTTGCCATACCCGTTGAAGATTGAATCGACCCGACATCAGCGATTTGTCCGCCACTCTCTGCGTAAAAAGGCGTTTCTTTCAGGATTAAATAAATCTCATCGCCTTCTCTTGCCTCTTCGACTTGTTCTTTATCTTTGATGAGTGTTTGAATGGTGGACGTGGCATTCAACTGATCATACCCGATAAATTCACTTTCGACATGGAGATCCCGTAACAGTTGGTCTTGTACTTGCATAGAGTCAGCCGATTGACGAGCTTCACGTGCCCGAGTTCGTTGCGCGGCCATTTCGGTTTCAAAACCTTCCTCGTCAATTTCGAAGCCTTCATCCTGAACATATTCTTCGGTCAATTCTTTTGGGAAACCATACGTATCATATAACACAAACACTTCTTTCCCAGGAAAAACATAGCTTCCCTTTTCCTTTTCCTGCTTCATAATTTTTTCCAGAATCGAAAGTCCTTCTTGCAAGGTTTCATGAAAACGCTCTTCTTCTGTTTGGATGACATTTTCGATAAAATCACTTTTCTCATTTACTTCCGGGTAGAAATCTTTCATCACATGAGCGACTACCGGTACTAATTGGTAAATAAATGGTCGATCCATATTTAATTCTTTTGCAAATCGTACTGCCCGTCTCAATAGACGACGTAGGACATAGCCACGTCCTTCATTAGAAGGGAGGGCACCATCACCGATCGCAAAGGCTACCGTACGCACGTGGTCTGCAATCACTTTGAAAGCCGTGTCGACTTGTTCTGAAGCACCGTATTTTTGCTTCGTGATTTCCTCAATTTTTTGGATGATCGGCTTGAATAAATCTGTTTCAAAATTCGTCGGTGTATCCTGAATCACGGATACCATCCGTTCAAGTCCCATCCCTGTATCAATATTCTTATTCGGTAATGGGGTATACGTATGATCTGGATTATGATTGAACTGAGAAAATACCAGGTTCCATATTTCCAAATAGCGTTCATTTTCTCCACCTGGATACAGTTCAGGGTCATTCGGGTCATCACCATATTTTTCCCCGCGGTCATAGAAAATCTCAGAATTCGGTCCACTTGGTCCTTCGCCGATATCCCAAAAATTCTCTTCAATTCGGATGATCCGTTCTGCCGGCAACCCAATGGATTCCTTCCAAATCCGGTAGGCTTCCTCATCTTCAGGATGGACGGTAACCGATAGTTTTTCTGGATCAAATCCAATCCATTTTTCGTCGGTCAAAAATTCCCATGCCCACTGGATCGCTTCTTCTTTAAAATATTCACCGATTGAAAAGTTGCCCAGCATTTCGAAAAACGTATGGTGCCGTGCAGTGAATCCTACATTTTCTATATCGTTTGTACGAATTGCTTTCTGTGCATTCACGATGCGTGGATTATCTGGAATCACCCTTCCATCAAAGTATTTTTTCAAGGTCGCTACCCCACTATTGATCCAAAGCAAGGTCGGGTCTTCATGTGGAACTAATGATTGGCTCGGCTCAACGGAGTGACCCTTCTCCTTAAAAAAATCCAGAAACAGTTGACGAACTTCACTTGACGTAAGTTTTTTCATCGTCTTTCCTCCTCTTGATCTTACATTT
>CALGNY010000193.1 GCA_937958375.1 uncultured Bacillaceae bacterium | reverse complement strand
CATATGTTGGCGTGGTGGGCGCATATATTTAGACGGCGGGCACATATTTCGACGTGAAGGGCGCATATATTTAGACGGCGGGCACATATTTCGACGTGAAGGGCGCATTTATTTTCACGAAGAGCACATATGTTGGCGTGGAGGGCGCATTTATTTTCACGAAGGACACATATGTTGGCGTGGAGGGCGCATTTATTTTCACGAAGGACACATATGTTGGCGTGGGGGGCGCATTTATTTTAACGACGGGCACATATGTTAGAGTGGGGGCACATTTATTTTATCAACGGGCACATATACTCTCCTGTTCGGCGCATTTGTTATGACGACGAGCATAAATAAACTCGTGAAACGATCAATTTTGAAATGATTATATCTCTATTGGAAAAATTCGCGTTCTAATGGACAATTCGAAAGTTCTATTGGACAAAATATCAACTCTAATGGACGAAATCCAAATTCTATTGGACGTTTTCAATTTTCTATTGGACGTTTTTGAATGTCGAATGGAAAAATTCTCATTCTATTGGACAGCGCCACAATTCAATTGGAAAAATCATCTCTCAATTGGAGAATTTCAGTACTTCCTTTGCAAAAATCAGCATAAAAAAACACTCCACGAGTAGCAGAGTGTTCTTTTATGCTTATTTCGTCTCATAATCATATTGATCTTCAATTTCGCCTGAAGAGCTGTGAATGTAAGCGATGGTTTCGCTTTCTTGCGCTAGTTCAATCGCTTTTTCAACCGCTTCATCTTTTGAATCCGTAGTATATTCAGGTTCTTCTTTACCTTCTTCTTTCACAGCCCACTCTTCGTCATAAGGAACGACGTGAAATCGGGCATCGTCAGTTCCGGCTCTTTCCTTGAAAAATTCTTGTCTTTCTTCTTCAGACATGGTAAATCCTCCTTTGGTTGTTTCTTGATTCATGTTGTATTACTCGATACCCGATTTAATTCAACAAAAACCTTGAAGGATGAAATTTTAAAAGAAAAAACATCCACTTCCGATAAATCAGAAATGGATGTTCATAATTACTTTTCATTCTCTTTTAAAACCTTCATGACTTCTTGGACAGAGTTTGCTGACTTGTCTAATTGAGTTTTTTCTTCATCGGTTAAATCAAGCTCTAAAATTTTCTCAAGACCGTTGCCGCCAATGATGGTCGGAACACCTAAATACATATCCTGATAACCGTATTCGCCTTCTAAATAGGCGATGGTCGGCAGAATTCGGCGTTGATCTTTTAAGATGGCTTCGGTCATTTCCGTTAAGGCAGCAGCCGGTGCATAGTAGGCAGAGCCGTTCCCAAGCAATCCGACAATCTCACCGCCACCTTTACGCGTACGCTCAACGATTTCTTCCAAACGCTCCTCAGAAATCAGTTTTTCAAGTGGAATCCCACCCGCGTATGAGTAACGCAGCATCGGTACCATATCATCGCCATGACCACCGAGCACGAATCCACTGACGTCTTTTACGGAAACATTCAACTCTTGTGCGACAAACGTGCGGAATCGTGCAGTATCCAAAACACCAGATTGACCGATGACACGATTTTTTGGTAAGCCAGAAGCTTGAAAAACCGTATAGGTCATGGCATCAACCGGATTTGTCAGAACGATGATGATCGGGTCAGATGAATGGCTCATGATTTCCGATGTGACGGTTTTCATGATTCCTGAGTTGGTCGCTACCAGATCATCTCGGCTCATCCCAGGTTTTCTAGCGATGCCTGCCGTAATGATGACGACATCCGAGTCCTTCGTATCCTCATAATTCGAGGTACCGGTAATCGTGGAATCAAATCGCTGAATCGGACCTGCTTCCAGCATATCGAGCGCTTTCCCTTTCGTCGGGTCCTCCATATCCGGAATATCCACTAAGACAACATCCGCCAATTCCTTCTGAGCAACCATCAATGCCGTCGTTGCACCGGTAAACCCAGCACCGATCACTGAGACTTTCCTACGCTTGATTGTCATCAAAAGCCTCCCCTCAATTCGTTGACTAGTTCTAGTCTGTCAAGAAAGCCACTCATTAATCCATATTCTTAATTAATTCATCCGCAAATTCAGAAGTTTTCACTTCCGTTGCGTTATCCATCAAACGAGCGAAGTCATAAGTGACGACCTTGCTAGCAATCGTTTTATCCATTGCTTTTGCGATCAGCTCACTCGCTTCTCTCCAGCCTAAGTGGTCCAACATCAATGTACCAGACAAAATGACAGAGGATGGGTTCACTTTATCCAAACCAGCATATTTTGGAGCCGTTCCGTGTGTTGCTTCGAAAATCGCATGGCCTGTGTCATAGTTGATGTTTGCACCTGGAGCGATTCCGATTCCACCCACTTGAGCTGCCAATGCGTCAGAGATATAGTCTCCGTTTAAGTTCATCGTTGCAACGACATCGAACTCTTTCGGACGAGTCAAAATTTGTTGTAAGAAAATATCTGCAATCGAATCTTTCACGATGATCTTACCAGCATCTTCAGCTTCTTTTTGAGCCTGATCTGCTGCTTCGCGGCCTTTTTCTTCAACAATCGCATCATATTCTTTCCACGTAAATACTTTATCACCATATTCACGTTCTGCTAAATCGTAGCCCCAGTTCTTGAAGGAGCCTTCCGTAAATTTCATGATGTTCCCTTTATGAACAAGGGTTACGCTCTTCTTACCTTCATTAAGCGCGTATTCGATTGCAGAGCGAACCAGACGCTCTGTACCTTCTTTAGAAACTGGTTTGATACCAATTCCTGAAGTTTCAGGGAAGCGGATCTTATCGACACCCATTTCATTTTGGATAAAGTCGACTACTTTCTTCACTTCATCTGTGCCTTCTTGCCATTCGATACCCGCATAAATATCTTCTGTGTTTTCACGGAAGATTTGCATGTCTACGTCTTCTGGATTTTTGACAGGAGAAGGAACACCTTCGAAGTAACGTACTGGGCGCAAGCAAGTAAATAGGTCAAGCTCTTGCCGCAGTGCTACGTTCAGTGAGCGGATTCCTCCACCGATTGGCGTTGTCAAAGGTCCTTTGATGGCAATTTTATAATCACGAATGGTATCGAGCGTTTCTTTTGGCAACCATTCGCCTGTTTGGTCATAAGCCTTCTGACCAGCCAATACTTCTTTCCAGACAATTTTCTTTTCGCCATTGTATGCTTTCTCAACTGCTTTTTCCAATACGCGGGAAGCTGCAGCCCAAATATCCGGGCCAGTCCCGTCCCCTTCGATGAATGGGATGATTGCATGGTTAGGAACAGTCATTTTTCCATTTTCAACGATAATTTTCTCACCTTGTGTCAATCTCATTACCTCCTCAAATAGTTGAAAGTCCAATTCATTCCGTTATCTGAAAATTGCTTATAAATCCAGATAACATCACAAAAGCCGGCTCTCCCGGCTTTTGTAGAATCTATTGTACCTTAGATGAACAGCCTCTTAGCGCTCATTAAGTGGTACGTACTTCTGCTTGTCTGGTCCAACGTATTCCGCTCTTGGACGAATTAGTCGGTTGTCGGCATACTGCTCAAGAATATGAGCTAACCAACCAGACACACGGCTCACTGCGAAGATTGGAGTGAATAGATCATGATCGATTCCTAAGCTGTGATATACAGATGCTGAATAGAAATCAACGTTCGCAGGAAGTCCTTTATTTTCTTTGATGTAGTCCTCAATCTTGATAGACATCTCATACCATTTACTCTCACCAGCGATGTCTGTCAATTGCTTGGACATTTCTTTCAGATGCTTGGCACGAGGGTCACCATTTCGATAAACGCGGTGTCCCATACCCATGATTTTTTCTTTGTTTTCAAGTTTCTTCTCAATGTAAGGGATTGCATTATCGACTTCACCAATTTCAGATAGCATGGCCATGACTCGCTCGTTAGCTCCTCCATGAAGAGGTCCTTTAAGCGCGCCGATCGCTGCTGTAATTCCAGAATAAATGTCAGATAAAGTCGCGACACAAACCCGTGCAGTAAACGTGGAAGCGTTCAATTCGTGGTCCGCATGTAGAACAAGCGCTTTGTTGAAAGCTTCAACTTCAATGTCTTCTGGGTCTTTGCCATTCAACATATACAAGAAGTTTTCAGCATAACTGTTTTCTTTCTTTGGAGCAACTGGATCTTTTCCGTTACGAATGCGTGCGAAAGCCGTTACAATCGTTGAAATTTTAGCTTGCAGACGAACAGCTTTACGACGGTTCGCTTCTTCATCCATCACATCTGCTTCATCATCGTACAAGCCTAACATCGAAATCGCTGTACGCACAGCTGCCATCGGATGAACCGTTTTCAAATCATAGGATTTCAAATGATCAACGATTTCAGAAGGGATTTCCATGTTTTCTGCCAAATCTTTTTTCAATGCATCTAATTCATCTTTTGTCGGAAGTTTTTGGTTCCATAATAGGTAAATAACTTCTTCAAAACTTGAATTTTTCGCAAGGTCATCAATGTCATAGCCCACATAAGTAAGCTTGTCATCGATAATCGAACTGATTGCTGATTCTGTTGCTACGATACCTTCAAGTCCCTTTTTGTTTGACATCGTATCTCTCTCCTTTTCATTTTTTGTCCAAAAATGTGTATGTACACATTTATTCTATCGGAATTCTATTGTATCTCACATCTCATTATAAACAAAAATAGTTCGAATGTGAAATTTTTTTAAATATTACAACCATGAATTGACATAGCTTGACCACTATTTTCATATATATGTCCTATAATCCCAGCCATATTTCCGGGAGATTTACCCGAACAAACCGATCAACGAATCGACCGCACGCATCGCAAGATATGCAATTCCAGCACCGATCAATGGACCGACAGCAATCCCTTTGAAAAATACGACAGCCAAAATGGTTCCAAGGATCAATGCGGTTGTCAAATGTGGATCCTCCGACAATAATGTGAGCCCGTCTTTCGCGACATAAGCGACAAAAATTCCAGCAAGTACAGCGATCCAAGCATAGTATGACTTAAAACTGCTCAACAAATCCGAGAAACCAATTTCTCCGGTGGCGATCGGAACCAACACGGCAACCGTGATGATGACCACACCAATGAACATCCCCTTCGCTTCCAGAAAGGGAAAAACCCGGTCATCCAATTTAAATAACTTAATGCCCAATAAGATATATACCGCTACTAAAATCGCTTGGTTTTTCGCAATGAAACCAAGGGCCAACAAGATCAGTAAGAAAATCGTTGATGATGAAAACATATGGTCGTTCACCTCTTATCAGAATTAGGACAAGCCGTTGGTCATCAACGGGGTTGTCTGTCAATTGGACAGAATTTCAGCTGTTGTTGTGCAGTTCTGATTGTGGTTATCAGTAGTTGCAGCGTGTTTATCGGCAGTTGCAGCGTGTTTATCGACAGTTAGGCCTCGTTTATCGGCAGTTACAATGCGTTTTTCGACAGTTAGGCCACATTTATCGGCAGTTACAGCGTGTTGTCGACAGTTAAGCCTCTTTTATCG
>CALGNY010000192.1 GCA_937958375.1 uncultured Bacillaceae bacterium | reverse complement strand
GAATTCCTCCAAATAAGTACGGAATCACGCCCGACTTGCACGGAATTCCTCCAAATAAGTACGGAATCACGCCCGACTTGCACGGAATTCCTCCAAAACAGCACGGAATCTCTAGGCATATGTAGTCAAAAAATCCCGCAAGGCCGCTAAACCTCCCGGGATCCCTCATTATTTCGCTGTATAGCCACCATCAACGACGAGACTCGCTCCAGTCATAAAGCTGGAGTCGTCCGTGGATAAGAACAGAACGGCTTTTGCGATATCCTCCGGTTTCCCCAGTCGTCCGAGTGGTGTCACTTGGCGTAATTGTTCGACTTCATCTTCCTCTAATTGTTCCATGAGTGGTGTTTTGACATAGCCTGGACAGATGGCGTTAATCCGAATATCTGGCGCGTACTCCAATGCAGTCGCCCGAGTAAAGTTGACGACGCCACCCTTCGTAGCTGAGTAGGCTGCCGTTTGCGCCTGACCTACATGCCCAAGCATGGATGCCGTATTGACGATAATGCCGCCCTTCTGCTTTTTAAATTGTTTCACGGCGTGTTTCGTCCCATAAAAGACACCATTCAGATTCACTTCGACGACACGGTTCCACTGATCATTATTGATTTCGTCCGTCTCCATGACCGGTCCGACACCGGCGTTATTAAACATAATATCCAATTTGCCGAATTTGGATATGGCCGCATCAATCAACTGCTCGACCTCTTCTTCTTTCGTGACGTCCGCATAGACGAATGCTCCATTCTCTCCCAACTCTTGAGCCAATTCTTCTCCTTTAGGGTCATTCACATCCGCGACGACTACTTGCGCACCTTCTTCAATAAATAGTTTGGCGGTCGCTTCACCGATCCCACTGACTCCACCGGTAATGACAGCCACTTGATCCTTCAATCGCATACGCTCAACCTCCTCATTGGTGTTCAACGATATCACATCCTAGTTTCTATCATTCCAAGATGTTTCATTCATTGAACCAATATCCGAATTGGAGGTTAATTATGACGGTAGGTCACTCTTGTTTTGCAGATAAAATCGTGTAGCGCCTTTTTGTCTTCTGTCCAACCTGCCATCATAAAGCCAATCAACAAAGTCAACACAGATAAAATATATGAAAAATAACGTCCGATTGATTTCGGTAAACTGATTTGTGACCCATCTTCATTCGTTACTTGGATTTGACAAATGAGCTTTCCTGGCGAACCTTTATAGCGTGACGCGGTAAAAAAGATAATGAAGAAAACACTATAAATGAAATCAGCGAAATATTCAGCCTGCGTTTCGGGTGTCGCTGTTTCTGTAAGCAAATGCACTTCCCCCGTAATCCATGCCGCAAAGATCCAAGTCAATAATGATATAAAAAAGCCATCAATAATAAACGCCAAAAAACGAATCCAAAATCCAGCTGGTTTATTTTCCATCCAATCACTCCCTCCAGCTCCCAAAAAAGTTTCTTAAAACCATTATACTCAAAAACAACCCCCGAATTCATTTCGGAGGTTGTTCAAATTCAATTCGATTAAGCCGTTTTCGCTTCTTGTTGGTAATGTTTTCGTTTAACCAATTGGAAGACGACAAGTAATCCTAATAGCACCACACCGACAACATCGGTCACCCAATTGTTTTGAATGAAAAGCAGTGCCGAGATTAATGCAAGAATACGCTCATACCATTTGTATTTAATAATCAACCAATTTTGAATGAACGAAGCAAATGCGATCATCCCGACAGCGGCAGTGAAGATCGCCAAGATGACTTCCATCCAACCGGCATCTTTCAGTAACAAGATTGTCGGGTTCAGTGTGAACACAAACGGAAGCAATAATGCTGCCGAGTCAAATTTGAACCCTTGCACACCGGTTCGCACCGGTCCGGCATTCGCGATCCCCGCAGTCGCATAAGCCGGCAAGTTGATCGGAGGCGTATCATCTGCCAACACACCATAGTACAGGACAAACAAGTGCGCAATCAAAATATGAACACCCATGTCTGTCAAAATCGGTGCGACAATCGCTGCCAATACAACGTAAGTTGCTGTTGTCGGCAAGCCCAAACCAAGCAGTAGACAAGCAAACACTGTCAAAATCAATGTAAAGTAAAGCTGCGTGTTATCCGTTACCATGAAAGTCGGAAGCATATTCGTCAACGTATCTGCAAACCCTACAACGATACGTGTGAATTTGGTTGATAGACCTGAAGTTGTGATGACACCAATCAGAATACCTGCCGTCGCACAGGCCACGATAATTGACAAGGCATTTCGAGAGGCCAATTCGAAGCCTTCGACGACATTACGCCAACCATACTTGACTTGGTCGGTATTCACATCTGTTTTTCGCTGCATCACCGCAAATACGAGCGCGACGATCAAGCCAACCAAAACAAGCATCGTCACTTCTGGTTTCCAACGGATGGTCTCGGAGCTGAAGAATCCGATATTGAATAAATCATTCAGTCGGAACAATCCATCATTTATAAAGCCAACAATAAATTGAAAACCGTATACAACCGCGATTAGTCCAGCCGCGTATAATAGTGAACGGCCCAAACTCGCTTTAAAGCGGTGGGCGAAAAATGCCATAGCCAGTAAAACAACGATGGAGTAAAAAGCTGAGTTATTGACCGAAACCCGTTCAACAACCAAGTAATATAACAAAACGAGAATCGGAAAGATCAGATACCCTTGGCGAACGAGTAATTGACGACCTTTCGGAAGCTCAGATTTCGGAATTCCTTGGATTCCATTTTTTGATGCTTCAAAATGCACCATAAACAAAATACCGACATAGGCAAGTACCGCAGGAATAAATGCACTGGTGATAATTTCATAATACGGAATTCCCGTAAACTCCACCATGATAAAAGCTGCAGCCCCCATAACAGGTGGCAGAATCTGACCACTAGATGAAGCAGCAACTTCAACACCGCCGGCCACGTGAGGCTTAAAGCCTACTTTTTTCATGAGTGGAATCGTAAACGTACCAGTGGTTACAGCGTTCGCTGTCGAACTACCCGAGATACTTCCCATCATACCACTCGCTAAGACGGAAGCCTTCGCGGGACCACCTTTAAATCGACCAAATGCACGGATCGCCAAATCAATGAACATTCTTCCCGCACCGGTCGATTCCAAAATTGCCCCAAACAAAATGAATATAAATACAAATTGGGCAGATGCATAAATTGGCGTTCCGAAGATTCCGTTATTCCGATAAGAAATTTCGTAAATAAACCGCTCAAAATCGCCCCGATTATGGAAAAACTGTCCTGGCATATATTCCCCAAGGAAAAAGTATGCAATGAAAATGAGCGCGATAATGACGAGCGGTTTCCCGACCACACGGCGAGTCGCTTCTAAAACTAGAATAATTAGTGCCAAACCAAACGCTAGATCAATATCGGTTGGACGACCAGACATAATCGAGGAAGAGTCCTGATTCTGAATGATATACATACCAACAACGAAAGATATGATCGCTAATAGAACGTCATACCAAGGAATAGTTTTTTGACCCAACCCTTTTTTGATCGGAAAAATCAAGAACACAAGGACCAAGCCTAGTGTCAGGTGAAAGATCAAAAAGGTTCTAGACCCAATTCCAGGCAGACCAAATCCCGCAATATAAAAATGGTATAACGATAAGAAGACAGCGACTGAAATCGTGACAATGGCCCAAAAACCTCTGACATCCCGGTCGCTACCTTCTAATTCATTAATCAGTTCTTGTTGTTTTTTGGGATCTAAATGATCTGAGTTATTCTCCATGGTTGAACCTCTCTTTCATAAGCGTTTTATAAAAAAATAGACTTGTTGGTTGAGAAGAAGGCCTTTTATGTAGCTTGTGTTCTAAAATAAGTGAACAAGACTTTGAAAACCATTCATCTCAACGACTTTAATTTCGATTGCATTTTTGACGAACGGAGCTTCAGATAGCATCAGTTCTTCATCCTGAAAATAAAATTTATGTGGAAACAAGTCGGACGGTTGCATCATCAACGAACCACCATGGATGGGGCGATTCAAATCCTTAATGACGAAATAACCATCAATCATGTCAACAGTACCTTTTCTTTCATATGGCAATCCTGCCCCGAACGACTTTGTCCAGCTTTCCATCGTCAGTATTTCACCGGATTTATCAAATTTAAATTTCTCAATGACAGGGGATTTTTCGACAGAATGAATATACTCATGAGCGAACCATTCCTCTTTTTCAATCTCACTTTCCCACAAAATTTCGCCCGTTTCGACCTTCTCGATTTGTAATACATATGTGGGGTGGTTCAGAAATATGAAAAAGATAAGGACAATCAGGACAAGCAAAATAGGTAATACCCATTTTAAACTCTTTAAAAAGGCATTGCCCGCAAGCAATGCCTTTTTGTTTGTTCCATTAACTTGGGAATTACTGCTCGTCATAATACTTTTGAGCTCCTGGGTGCAAGTCAATAGACATACCATCTTGTGCAGTCTCTAGTGAAATATCTTCACCGCGGACGTGAGCATTCGCTACATCATCTAGATTCTCAAAAATAGCTTTTGTCAACTCGTAGACTTGATCTTCAGGTAAGTCATCGCGCACAACCAGCATGGCAAGCGGTGCGATTGTTGAAGCTGTCGCATCAAAGCTCTCATATGTGTTTTCATCTAAGTCAACACGGGTATAATATGGATACTCTTCCGTCAGCTGTTCGATCTTGTCATCATCAAGACCAACAATCTTAACATCTGCACTTGCAGCAAGTTCTTGGATGCTAGCCGTTGGCGTACCAGCTGTTACGAAAGCTGCATCCACGTTTCCATCTTGAAGTGCAGTCGATGCATCACCGAATGCCATATACTCTTCGTTGATGTCATCGTAAGTAATGTCATAAGCACCTAAGATTTGATTCGCGTTTGCTTCTGTCCCAGAACCAACGTCACCTACAGCGACCCGTTTACCGACAAGGTCTTCAACACTTTCGATTCCACTGTCAGCAAGTGTGACGATTTGAATGGTTTCAGGATACATCGTGAATACACCGCTGAAGCCATCGACAACTTCTTCAAACATGTGGGAGCCTTCATGCGCATAGTAAGCGATATCATTTTGAAGCAAACCGAATTCTGCATTACCGTCAGCCAATTCGTTCGCGTTTACGACAGAAGCACCACTGGAAATCCCGTTAGCGCTTACATCAACGTTTGCAGTCATGATATCAGCCATCGCGATCCCTAATGGATAGTACGTACCTGCTTCACCACCTGTTAAAAGTGTGATGTTTTCTACCCAGTCTTCACCAGCAGAAGCCTGTTCACCATCAGAGCTGTCATCAGAATCTGTGCTTTCTTCTGAACCTGAATCTTCAGAGTCACTGTCCGTTTCATTCGCATCATCGGCACTGTCGCCGCCACATGCTGCTAGGACTAGGCCTAAAGTCAGTAAGAGAATGAGCAGGAAACTGAATTTTTTCATACAAAAAATCCCCCTTAATTAGTTTTTTGTTCTTTTTCTGGCTGTTCCAATCCTGACGTCTGAGATTAATTATACATTAAAACACAATATTTTAAAATATTTTAATCAATTTATTATTTAATTTAATGAATTTATTGGTTAATTATGGATGTGTTTTACACAATTAGCCCTAAACTTCATGGTTCGACCGCTAATTAGTGGCGGATATCCTTATTTTTATTTAAGATAATTAGTTAGAGCAATACAGCAGAAACTATCATAAATAAAACTTACCGCCAAAAGGAGCTAAACGATGGACTACAAACAATTAATGAAAAATCCAGTCTTTATGATCTCATCAATCGTCATCGGACTATTAGCCATTACGGGTGCCATCTTTCCGGAACAGTTTGGCCGTGTCGCTAATTTGCTTTATGGATTTACAACCGATTACTTTGGTTGGTTTTATTTGATCGCCGTTTTCATATTCGTGGTCTTCCTGATTGGACTGGCATTTACCCGGTTCGGAAAAATTCGTTTGGGTGGTGAAAAGGAAAAGCCTGAGTTTCCTTTTTATACATGGGTCGGCATGCTGTTCTCAGCCGGACTCGGGGTCGGTCTCGTCTTCTGGGGTGTCGCTGAACCGATGAGCCATTACTTTAATGCCCCTTTCCCAGGGATTGAAGATCAAAGTCAAGAAGCCGCTCGCGTCGGTATGGGCTATTCCTTTTTTCACTGGGGCATGAATCAGTGGGCTATTTTTACATTAGTCGGGCTTGTCATTGGCTACCTCCAATACAGAAAAAAGCGGGACGGGCTTGTCTCTACGGCACTAGAACCGATTACCGGCAACCGGCGGGGCATGAAAACGACCATTGATTCGTTGGCTGTCATTGCCACCGTGATCGGTATCGCGACATCAATCGGTTTAGGTGTGCTCCAGATGAACGGTGGTCTTAACGCTGTTTTTGGTATTCCGAATTCTGGTTGGGTGCAAATCGCCATCATTGCTGTGATTTTCATCGCCTATATGGTTTCTTCTACGACAGGTCTGCATAAAGGCATTAAATATTTGAGCAATGTCAATATGACCTTGATCATTCTCTTATTGATTTTTGTATTCATTTTCGGTCCGACCGTATTTATTCTGAATGCTTTTGTACTCGGGCTCGGAGATTATATTTCAAATTTCGTTCAATACAGTTTACGTCTGACGCCTTACCAAGGTGGCACCTGGGTAAGAGACTGGACCATCTTCTATTGGGCGTGGGTGATCGCG
This sequence comes from uncultured Bacillaceae bacterium, assembly GCA_937958375.1. Lineage (GTDB taxonomy): Bacteria > Bacillota > Bacilli > Bacillales > Alkalibacillaceae > Allobacillus. Next base: position 3,756 of record CALGNY010000192.1, on the reverse strand, counting down.
TGGTCTCCATTCGTCGGAGCCTTCATCGCCCGCGTATCACGAGGACGATCGATCAGGGAATTCATTTTCGGTGTCATGATCGTACCACCATTAATCTCGCTGTTTTGGTTTGCGGCCTTCGGAGGGACTGCGCTTTATAGCGATTTGAACGAAGGCACTGCCATTGCTGAAGCCGTAGATGCGGATGTGACGGTTGCTTTGTTTGAGATGCTCAATACCCTTCCGATTTCAACCATTTCGTCACTGTTGGCAATTTTACTTGTCGCAACCTTCCTGATCACATCGGCGGACTCTGCTGCTTATATTCTCGGTAGCATGACGACCGGTGGAAGCTTGTCACCACCAATGCGGGTCAAATTGGTGTGGGGTGTCTTATTAGCTGCCATTGCCGGTGTCTTGCTTTTTGCAGGTGGACTGGAAGCTTTACAGACCGCATCACTGATTGCAGCACTGCCATTCGGCGTCATTATGCTGCTGATGATTGCAGCATTGATCAAACTGCTCAGAAAAGACGTCGTCCCGGTCAGCAAAAGAGATCTTAGACGTTACAAACGAGTAAAGGAACGCTATGAAGAATTGGAAAAACAAAATAACGAGGAAGAGAAGTAGTCTTGCTCCATCGTTATTCATTGACTCGAGCCAGCTTTTCCATTATATTTAAATCAATAGGGAATTGAACGTTCAAGGGGAGTAGCGACCGTCCTCACGGTTGGTGAATCGTCATTTCGGTGTCTTAATCAGATACCCGGTTCATCAAATAACTCGCAAGACCTTGGCCGAATGTGGCCAAGGTTTTCTTTATTTTCGAAAAAGGAACCAAGATAGTAGGCCTTCATACATTCGGCTTTCCCTTCCTAGATGGAAACCGTAGAGGAGGAAATATTCTTGGTTCTTTTTTTATTTGTTTTAGCGGCTGCAATTGTTGTCTTTGCTGCCGTACAGCTGAATAAATATGGTGATGTCATTAGTGAAAAGTCCACGATGAGTGGAGCGATGGTCGGGGGATTGCTGATCGCCGGGGCGACGTCACTGCCTGAATTGACAACGAGCTTAACCGCCGTTTATATCGATAATCCGGATATCGCGGTCGGCAATATGCTCGGAAGTAATGTGTTTAATCTGTTGATTTTGGCTGCTGTTGATTTATTCTACCGGAAAAAACGTGCCTTCAATCAGTTGAAAGCGGATGAGCAAGTTCCCGCTTTGGTCGCAGGATTTATTTTCACAGGATTGATTGTTGGTGCCATCCTTTGGAATCAAACGCCTTCCTTGTTTAACATTGGTCTGGAGATGTACTTGATTTTGATAGGCTATGTCATCGTTTTGAAAATGTTTAACGGGAATCCTGAAGGCCAGCCAGACGAAACCGTAACAGAAAAAAAAGAAATCCATATTACATTAAAAAGAGCGGTCGTGAACTTTAGTATTTTTGCGTTGATTGTTTTTGCTTCCGGAAGTGTTTTATCCATCACAGGTGACCGGTTGGCTGAAATGACGGGAATGAATTCAAGCTTTGTCGGAAGTGTATTGATTGCCGCCTCCACTTCCCTGCCTGAATTGGTGACTGTCGTCGTCGCTTTTCGCATGGCAAACTATTCGATGGCTGCTGGTTCAATTCTTGGAAGCAATATCTTTAACCTCATGTTACTCGTTGTGACGGACATATTTTACCGTAAGGGAGCCATTCTTCAAGGGACAAGCCCATCGATGATCTGGACAGCGCTCCTTGCCGTCTTGATGATGATCGTCATGTACTATATTTTAAAACGAAAGGACAAGCATTCGGGTTTTTCATATGCTTGGCCATCCATTTTAATGGTTGTACTCTACATCGGATTATCGTATATGATTTTTTGATGAAGAGCCTAAGCTCGTTTGAAAACCTTCCTTTCTATTGTGATATACTAATAGTAGAGACCAGAAGGGAGAGATTGTGATGTTAGCGGATTATCAAAATATATTAGTTGCTGTAGACGGCTCTGAAAATGGGGAAAAAGCCTTCCTGAAAGCTTGTCGATTCGCAAAAGAGTATGATGCGAATCTTGTGCTTGCGCACGTTGTCGATTTCCGTACGTTCGCGACGGTTGAACATTATAACCAAGCGATCATTGCGGAGATTGAGAGATTCGGTAAACAGTTACTCGAAGACTACGAAAAGAAAGCGAAGGAACAAGGGGTAGAGAAGGTGACAACCGTCTTGGAATTTGGTAGTCCACGTCAAATCATCCCGAAAGAAATTGCCAAAAAATATGACGTTGATTTGATATTGACGGGAGCAACTGGGCTCAATGCTGTGGAGCGGGCGATGCTAGGTAGTGTATCCGAAGCCATCACGCGGAATGCACCTTGTGATGTGTTGATCGTAAGAAGCGAATAATGAAGACAACAAAGACTCCGCATCCTTGAACATAATCAGGAGGACGGTGTTTGTTTGAGTAAAGAAGTCAGCAAAAAAGAGAGTCGAATGGTGGGAACGACAGTCCTATTAGTGGGAACCGGATTTTTGATGAGTAATGTTCCCAGCGGAAATCTTCCGCTGCTAGCGTTTAATCTCAGTTTAGCGTTGATTTCATACGCGTTGTTCTATTACTTTTGGAAAACGACAAAGCACCATAGCAAACGCTATTTTTCACTCTTGTCGTTTGTCATGCTGAATTGTATGGCCATCCACTTTGCCATCCCACTCTTGCGTATGTATTATCTGACGTTGACGTTTTGGATTGGCCTTGTTGTTTTGATTGCCATGATTGTCACACCTTATTTTTATTCAAGAAAGATTGCGGCCAGTCATCACCACCCAGAGAAATCACCACTCGCAAAAGTGTATACGGTTTATGTAATTCTTGTTCTTGGTTTCGGTGGAGCTGCGTATAGTGACGCTTTATATACGCAAAACCCAGATGCATTGACGCTTGCAATCTTTGCTTACCTACTTTCGCTGTTATTTCTTTTTGTTTCGCCGATGCTTCTCATTAAACCGGCTGAAATGAAGCAGATTGCGAAGAAATAGTGATGAGGGCGGAAAATAGGTGAAGGGGCCCTCATAATAGCCTGGCCATTCTGAGGACCCCCTTTCGTAGATTTGCTTATTGTAATGATTCCGAACGCTAAACGCAAAGCTTTCTATGACATGACGCCTAAGTAAATATCAATTGGGAGTTGATGAGCCTTTTTTACACAAAGAAAACTCAGCAACTCCCTACATATGTCCATCCAGCAACCTATTAGATTGACTTATTTCCAGACATCCATGTATTTTTTTTTGTACTTTTTGTCCTCTACCGTCTCAATTAATTCCATTGCCGTTTCTTTAATTTTCTCATCCTCTAAATGATCGTATAAATTTTTCATATTTTGAATGATGTCAAAGCGGATTAACGTATAATTTTTTTCATCCGTACCGTTTTTAAAACGATCAACCATATGTGTCATGACCATTTCTGCCTGTTCTTCACCGGCAAGTCCGACTTTCCAGATAGATTGCAGGCTATGCCTCGCGGTAACGAACTTTTTATCGTATGTTACTTCCCATACCTTAGGAAAATCGTTTATCATCCTTTGTTCCGGGTCACTTTTCGCTAGATTAGCTAAATATTGTGCAGCACGAGAACGTTGATGGTTATCTGAATCGGACAAGTCCTCAATGAGTTGATCCCAAACTTCATAAGCCCAATCCACTTGATGTTCCGTTGCTTCTTTAGCTTTTCGTTTGAATTTATCTATAACAATGAATATTTATTTGTAGTATAACATTTT
>CALGNY010000191.1 GCA_937958375.1 uncultured Bacillaceae bacterium | reverse complement strand
GGGAACATATATCCCACCGACAGGCTCATAAATCGTCGGGACAGGACCCTATAATCCCAAATAAATCACGCTCCATCTCACACCAGAACCCATTAACTCACCCATTCACACCCAAGAACCACTTTTCCTAGTACGTTAACCAACCCACCACTCGCACCGAGTTTGAAACCACTCATCAAAAGCGCTAACTTACTCTCCAACCGTAAAATTCTCAATAATCGTTGCCACAACCTGTGTGCCTTGCAGAAAATCTTGTTTCGTTATATTTTCATTCGGCGCGTGAAATTTCGAATTCGTATTCGCTACGCCAATCTGTACTGCCGGCATCGGACAATTGGATAACAGCTTGTGCATCGGACTGGAACCCGCTAAATTACTGTAAATAATCGGGTCTTCCTCATAGGTCGTGCTCACTGCATCCAACACCTGCTTAACAAATGGATGATCAGGATCCGTATTATATGGCTGCAGGTGATTCAGCTCGCGAATTTCGATTTCTTCAAATCCATGTGAATCCAAATGCTTCCGCAGTAACTCGACGACTTTTTCAGGTGTTTGACCAGGTACCAATCGGAAGTCTAGTTTCGCAACGGCTTTTGACGGAAGAACCGTCTTAGCGCCTTCATCGATATAACCAGATTTGATTCCACAGATCGTGCAGGTCGGCTCAGCAATCAACCGCTTATTCAGCTCGTAACCTGTCACATCATCTATGAATCCGTCGATCTCATAGTTCGCCTTCACATAGTCCTCGTCATAATCCAATGTTTTGATAAATTCCTTCGATTGCTCAGATAAAGGTTCGATGTCGTTATAAAAACCGTCAATCAACACCTTGTCATTCCGGTCTTTCAACGTAGAGAGCGCCCATGTCAACTCCCAAGCCGGGTTTTCAATGATCGCCGCTTCCGATGAATGCAAATCATGTTTTGCACCTTTCGCGACCAGCTCAACGTATGCAATTCCTTTTACACCCAACCCGACGTGGAGACGTTTGTTTTGATACTCCCGTACGCCACCTTCCCACAAAATCGCATCGGCTTGAATGTGTTCCGTATATTCCTTCGCAAGGACCTCCAAATGCGGACTTCCTACTTCTTCTTCGCCCTCGATGATGAACGTAATGCCAACCGGAAGCTTCCCATGCACGGCTTGATACGCATCCACCGCCGCGAGCCTCGCAACGATATTTCCTTTATTGTCAGCAGTCCCTCTGGCGACAATCAAATCGTCCTTATACGTTGTCACAAACGGGTCACTTGCCCACTCGTCCAAAGGGTCCTCTGGTTGCACATCATAGTGATTGTAAAACGCTAGCCGGTGATCTTTTTCACCCTCAAACGTAGCAATCAATACCGGATAACCATCCGTTTGAATCGTCGATGTGTCCGCACCGACCTGTTCGAATAGATCAACCAATAATTGAAACATCTCATCCATACCTCGATTTTGGGCAGATACACTCGGTTGATCACAAACCCGCTTCAACCAGTCCAAATATTTCGCTTGATTTTCCTCAATATACTGATGCACCTTATCCACTGACCATCCCCCTTTCTTGAAATCGTCCGATTGAATAGGCGTCCATCGCCTCACTTGTTTTTCCTGTCGTGATCAGCTCAGTCATGCGTTTACCCAAGATAGCAGACAACGTCATTCCACTATGAGTGACAGCAACATACAGATGTTCATGCTCCGGAATCTCGCCGAAGATCGGTATCCCATCATCAGGTAAAACTCGAATTCCCGAGAAAGTCCGCACGATTTTCACATCGCTTAGCTTTGGAACCAATTCGACCGCCCGCTTCGCCGAATCCTGTAACACATCGAGCGTCGTCCGTCGGTCATAACCGACATCCTCTTTCGAAAAACCGATTAAAATAATGCCATTCTGTAATTGCCTCATTCCGACAATGACCCGGTTGATCAATCGTTCTGTCGGTTCGGTCACTAAAATTTGACCTCTCGATGTATGCGTTGGAATGTCGACTTCAAGAAATCGACCGATTTGCTTCGACCAAAGTCCTGCCGTCAGAATCAATTTTTCTGTTTCAAAAACACCTTGCTGCGTATGGACCCGATAACCAAAGGATGTTTTCTCCAGGTCAATGACTTCGTTGTAAAACGAAAATTCAGCCCCGTTAGCTTCCGCTTGCCGATGATACTGCTGAATCAGTTTGAATGGATTCACCGTCCCATCAATGGCCGAGTACGTTGCCCCGACGATTTTCTGAGATAAATTCGGTTCCATTTCAAGTACTTCTTTGCGATCCAAAATATCTACCGGTACGTTTGCTTTAACCATTTCATCCTGCAACGTTTTAGCATTTAAAAGTCCATCTTTTGAAAAAATAGGCGATAGCCCGCCTGAGCGAATGTATTCGATGTCCCCGATTTCATCCTGTAGTTCCGTATATCTGTCGGCACTTGCTTTACTCAGACTTCCATAATGGTGAGGTGTTTTGCTGTGAACCCAGATCCAAGCCTGAGTCGCACCGGATGTTCCGCTCATTGGATACGCTTGGTCAATTGTCAAGGTTCGTAACCCTTGCACTTTCGATAATTCATACGTGATGCCTAATCCGACGACACCTGCGCCAATCACGATGGCATCATACACGCCATGCTTCATGTCGACTCACCTTCCATCAATACCTTGAGTGGCACCGGACGAATCGGTGTACGATGGTTTGTACTTGAAAGCTTTTCCTCCGGGACGCCCGACCATTTTGCAAGCAACTCATTCGTGTGATTATAACAATATTTCGCTTGGCAATGGCCCATCCCGCATCGACTCATTCGCTTTAAATCGTCAAACGAGCGTGCACCGTAATCAAATGCTTCCTTGAGATCTTCCACCGTTAACTCTTCACAATGACAAACGATTAACTCACTTGGTTCCTTTTGTGTCGCCACCTCATGCACCCTCTTTCTGAAACCATCGCAAAATTTCTTTCGCCACACGCTGCCCAGATTGAACCGCTTGTTCCGGAGATGATACCCCAGTTGACTGACCCGCTTGATAAAATGTAGGCGACAACGATGGCAATTGATGTTGGGGCTTTAACATATAATCAGCCGGTGTTTTATATAAATGAGCTATCTCATTTACTGGGACGTAGCCTTTACTCGTGATTACGATATCCACTTTATGTGACTCACCATCAACGACTAAATACTGAACTTGCTTGTCACCTTCCGCACGGACAGATGAATCGGTTTGCGCCTGAACGACTTCAAATCCTTCACTTCGTAATTGTCCAGCGACTTTTTCGAGCAGTGGATTCTCACCGACCAGTCCAATCCGATTCGGCAAACCCACCTGTTCGATATGTCGAAGCTGTAAGTAAGCATCCAATGTGATGACACCAGGCAATTGCCAGCCAGGAAATAAATACGGAAGCTCTCTTGAACCAGTACACTGCAGAAAAACATCAGCTTGGATTTGCTTGATTTGCTTTTGATCGGTAATGCCAAGTGACTCATCTGCGTAAACCCCAACCGCTTCATGATTCAAAAAGACATCGACAGCCTCGCTCATCTTTTTATCGATCAACCAGTCGTAAATTCCGGGATCATCCTGTAGCCATTTTCTCTTGGAAAAATTCCCACCGAGTTGACGCCGATCATCCACCAAAGCGATTTTCAATGATGCCTCGTCTAACGTATGTAATGCCGCAAGCCCAGAGAGACCAGCACCAATGATGCAAACATCATATTTCACCGATACCACCCCGTTTCACGTGAAGTGCTTCAGCCGCCGGTGTCCGACAGGCCAAGACTTGATTGCCATCCACCTTCACATAGCACCCACAACAATCACCATTCATACAAAATGCGCCTCGTTCGGATTTCGTCTGCTTTGAATAGCTGACATCATAAATGCCTGATTGAAATAAGGCCCCAGCAATCGATTGACCCGGTTTAAATGAAACGTTCTTTGTTTCAAATTGAAAAGTTGCCATTATGCCACCACTATTCTAAAGAAGTTTTATTATAAAAATATAATATTATAACTTTTACCAATTAAAGGATTACTCTGTTAAAAACTCGTTTTCTAAATGGTTACGTCAATATAAAATTGATATTCCTCTTGCCGGATAATAAATTTCGAATACTCAATGAGCTGTCCTTCCTTTGTCCGCGTCGAACGCTCAATCACAAATAATTGCTCACCCTCAGGAACATCCAGTAACTTTGCCTCTTCATAATTTGCAGCTAATGTTGAAAAGTAAATCTTCGCCCGATCCAGCTCGTATCCATACTGGTTCTGAATCACACTATAAAGCAGCTCATTCTCCAACAAGTTCTCTGTTAAATCAGGTAAAAGCCTTAATGGTAAATACGTATATTCAATCACTACCGGCTTGTTGCCATTCAGTTTCAACCGACTTAACTTGTAAACCTCATCCTTTTCATCAATATCCAATGCTTTCGCAATCAGCGGATTCGCATTCCCTTGTTCAAAACCAAGTGTTTGGTGAGGGTGTTTCACATCATCCTCCGCACCATATTTCAAGGTCACTAAGCTTTGTAGATCTGTTTCACGTTTCGATGTTACGAATGTCCCTTTTCCACGTTGGCGATATAAAAGCCCCTCGTGAACAAGATCCAAAATCGCTCGTTTCACTGTAATCGTCGAAACATCAAATCGTTTCGCCAACTCTTTCTCCGTAGGGATTTGGAAACCCTTAGGCCATTCACCTGAAACGATTTTTTCTTCCACTAAATCTTTCACCTGATGATATAAAGGATGAGGCGCATTTTTATTGATCATAGCTGACGCGCCTCCGAAAAAATATAATGTTATAACTTATTAATGGACCATGTTAGATGAATTTTCCATCCAAGTCAAGATAATTTTAAGAAAATTTTATTTATTGGTTTTATTATAATGATTGCTTTTTTTTCGTCAAGAGGTAATTTTCAAATGAAAACGATTACTTTTTTTATCCAAAAATCAAAACCCATTCAATAAGCGAGTTTGCAAACGGATACATTGGTAAAAAATTTCTTTAAAATTTTTTTAAATCTGGAGCGACAAAGGGCCACGTGGTTTATCCTA
>CALGNY010000190.1 GCA_937958375.1 uncultured Bacillaceae bacterium | reverse complement strand
AAGCGAAGTATATTTCCGAAGCGGTGATTATGCGCTATTGTTCGATTTAATCTGAGTAAAGATAGTTTCGTCCCAGCCTCTTTTTAATCGTCATTCTTCTCCTTTATCTGAATGGAGCTTTCTACCTTTCAAAGGAATCTTCAATTTTTCTTCTTCCTCAACACGCAAAGACTGAGTTGGTGTTGCAACCTTGATTTCTTCGTCAGAAATAATCTCAAGGACTTTCATGTTGATGTCTTCTTGGATTTCCAAAAATTCGCCCCACACGGTCGTTTTGGTGAAGAAATAGAGCATAATATTCAAACTGTCTGTTTCATAGCGGGTAAAATTCACGAAAATTGTCTCCGGATGGATGCCTTCATGGTTCTCGACATAATCGCGAATCCGCTGAATCGCACGCTCCAGTTTATCTTTCGGTGTCATGGAATTGACTTTCAGGTCGTAGCTAATCTGTCTTTTGCCCATCTCACTCCAATTGGTAATGGGTTCATTGGATAGCGTGGAGTTGGGAATGACGACAAGTGCATCGGCAAATGTCCGAACTTCGGTACTGCGGAAGCTGATGTCTTCCACAATCCCTTCAACACTTGGTGTCATGATCCAGTCACCTAGCGAAAAAGGCTTTTCGGTAATGATGACGATTCCTCCAAAAAAATTCTTTATGACTTCCTGTGCTGCTAATGCAAAAGCCAATCCACCTAAGCCAAGACCTGCGATAAAGCCATTCACGTCATATTCAAACTCTTGCAAAATGACCGTCAAGCTGATGGCGACGATGACAAACCGAATCGCTTTTGATAGAAAAGGAACGAGTATATCATCAATTTTATGATCGTATTTTGCATTGATTTTATAAAAGAGATCGGACGTTCCGGAAGATAAGTTCCAAAGCCCCCATGTGATGAGCACAATCAGCGATGTACGGATCAATTTCAGAAACGTTTCATGATCTTCGTTGAAGTATGGAAAATAGCTAAGTGCCGCATAAATTCCGATAATGATCAATAGCCAACGAACTGGTTTTTCGAATGCATAGAGGACGTTTCGAAATAGTGAAGTTGGACTCTTTCGGGCGAGTTTTAAAATGAATTCAAATAAGTATTTTGTGAAAATTTTTCGTAAGAATAATATCAATAGGAAGATTCCAATCGTTATTCCTATTGATTGAAGAACTTCGTAATCATCTAATTGTTTAAGAAATGACCAATCGACCACAATCTAATCTCCTTTACAACCGTTACTCTGATTTACTAATAGTTTGTAGGATGAACAACAATCCGTCAACTTGTTTTCACTTACAATTAAATTTCAGAAAAAAATTGTCCCAAAAGCCACGAGGGCTCTTGAGACAATTTATAAGATTTAAATTAGAAGCCATACATCATGGCATTCAGTTCATCCAGCGTGATGATTTCTTCGCTTTCTGGGTCAATTGAGAACTCTACATCTTCGTTAATGCTGTTGTACGTAGAATCCAATGTGACTCCGAAACGGAAGGTTTCTTCACCTTCTGTGACTTCAACATCAGCGACGAACGTTTGGTTTTCAATATAGTCACCGTCTAATGTCACTTGGACTTCGAACTGGTGAACTTCCATTTGTTCGGCCATTTCGTCAAGATCACTCTGGATTTGATTCAATTCTTCCTCAGAAATGGTTTCATCGAATTCGTCACCAGATTTTTCGAGCAGGCTAACAAAGTCTTCTCTTGTTAATTGAACGGTATAAACGCCATCCTCTTCTGAAAAGTCATCATCACTTTTCTCGTTAAGGACATCGACGACAACTTGTTGTGCTTTTTGAGCTAATTCTTCTGGGTCCATTTGTTCGGTTGTTGTACCCGCTTGTTGCTCTAACTCAGCCAAATCAATTTCAAGTAGTTTTCCGCTTAATTCATCTGTCATCCCGAACATCATGCCGAAGTTTTCGACTAGGCTGTCGGTACGGACATAAACTTTTTCGGATTCCATGTCTTGTAAGAATGGAATGTTCAGATTAATGGTCATCGGTGCCATTGAACCTGTGAAATGGAACGTACCTTCTTGTTTCCCGGCATCTTTATCATAAATGCCATCGAAGCTGATTTCCATATCATTAAACATTTGGATGTATGGGTCAACCATCGGGTCATTGAAGTTTCCTTCTAGGTTAAGTTGGACATCGGAAGTAGAATTATAGCTTGTGGCTTCCAACGTATTTTCGAACGCTTCAATGACTTTCTCCTTATCACTTGCATCATCACCACTACTACATGCAGCTAAAATCATTACGGCAAGCAGCAGTAATGTACTGATAAATTTTTTCATGACAAATATTCCCCCTAAATAATCTGCTAACATATATATAGTAACATAATTTTGAAATTAGAAACTCAAAATTTCGAGTTCCGATGACAAAATAGGTCAGTGTCCCTATATGGTTAGCATTGAATAGGGGGGAATTGCCAAAAACACAGTTATTTATTCTTCATCTTCGTCCATTTCGTCAGGCGTTTCACGTTCTTCAAGACTAGCATCGCCGACGGCTATATCCTCTACTGGTTGGACATGTTCATCGTTTGCTTCGACGTGTGCTTGAACATGATAAATGCCATCTTCTTCAAAGTTGAAAGTAGCGGTATAGACACCATCGCCTTCATGTTCACCTTCAACTGTCTCACTATTTCCTTTGTTTTCGCCAGTCCAGATCTCAAACATCATTCGATCGGTCTCTTCTAGTGGTTCATTTTCGTAATTGGCCTTCGCTTGGAGAGTCGTTTCACCTGTTTCGATTTGTTCATCCATTTGGATCTCAACGACAAGACGTTCCATATTCTCAACAGCTTCTTCTTCGGGTTCGGAATCATCTCCACAGGCAGCAAGGAAGATGAGAAGTAAAGCAAGTAGAGTCACATACATTTTCTTCATGGTCGACTTACCTCCTTGTTATTGACGTATTCCCGTTTCATACCTCTCATTAACCTGAAATTAAATGATTGAAATCGTCTGTATTTTTTGCATTCTTAGTTGTATAAGATAAGATAAAAGTAGATGATTAAAAGAGGTGGAAGCATGGATCGTCGTGATAAAATGCCTGAGGATCAACGGAAGCAGGTAAGAAGAAAGCGTTCGGAAAATACCTTTTTGGACATCTTATTTTTATTTGGAGACATCATTCTTTACATACCTCGTTTGATTGCTTACATGATTCGGAGTTTTTGGTGATCTAGATTTAGGGAAGGAAGGTTTTTGTTGATGAAACATTTTGATGAATTGCTTGAAGTAGACGCACTGGGACAAAAGGAGCTATTGGATCGAAAGGAGATCACGGCTACAGAGCTGACGGATTTTTATATCAAACGGATTGAGCAATACAACCCTACTCTGAATGCGGTCATACACACGATGTTTGATGAAGCGAGAGAGCAGGCTAAAGACGTCGATTTGTCAGCCAGTCCGGTCGCCGGCTTGCCATTTTTGATTAAAGATTTGAACGCAATCAAAGGCCAACCGAATGCAAATGGTTCCATGCTACATAAAGATATGATCGCACAAGAAAACGACGAGATTGTGAACCGATATGAGAAGGCGGGACTCGTTTTTCTAGGTAAAACGAATACGCCGGAATTCGGTTTCTTGCCAACAACGGAACCGACGTTATTTGGCCCGACGCATAACCCATGGGATTTGGAACGCTCGCCAGGAGGGTCCAGTGGTGGATCGGCAGCTGCCATCGCAGCAGGACTGATTCCTTTTGCGCATGGAAATGACGGGGGAGGATCGATTCGGATTCCAGCATCAGCGACGGGTTTATTCGGATTGAAGCCGAGCAGAGGTCGTTTGCCATACCCTCCATATATCAATCATTTTCCAGTCAACCATGCATTGTCACGTTCCGTTCGGGACAGCGCAGCTCTGTTTGATGTCTTGAATGGTGGTGTATCGAATTCGCTTTATCCGGCTTTCCAAAAACGAACGGATTTTGCTGAAAAATCACAGCAGTCACCAGGTAAGTTGAAAATCGCAGTTACGTATGATGTGAACGGAAAAGTAAATCTGGACGAAGATACAAGGAAAAACCTCGACCAGTCCGTCCAGCTGATGAAAGACCTCGGTCACGAAGTCGTTGAGACAGTACCGAACTATGACTATGACGGACTGGCTCATGCGTTCATCAACATCTGGTTAACGACTGGCTCCGTCATGATCAAGCATATGGGCGAGCTGGTCGGAAAGGAAGTCACACGTGAAAACGTTGAGCCACTTTCCTATGAAATCATGAAATATGGACAAAGCATCACGGCGGCTGAATATGAAGAAGCACGTGTATTCGCGGCAATCCAATCTCAGCAAATCATGTCCTTGTTTGATGAATTTGACGTGTGGATGACTCCGACGATGAATCAATTGCCGAAGAAAACCGGTGAAGAGAAAAACGTGGACGAAGCTTATGGACCAATGCTTGACAACATGATCGATTACAATCCAATCATGCCAATCGCCAACGCAACAGGCCAGCCGGCGATGAGTATTCCGACTTATTGGACGAGTGGTGGTTTGCCTATTGGAACCCACTTCTTTGGTCGCTTGGGAGATGAGGAATTACTCTTCCAATTGGCACACCAGATTGAGAACGAACAACCGTGGTTTCATAAATATAAGGAAATTAACCTATAGGTTGATAAAAAATCGCTTGAGCAGCTTTGCTTGAGCGGTTTTTTAGTTTGTGTGCGGAGTAGCGCGCGTGTATGGGGGTGAACATTTCTTGAATGGGTGTCAATTTAATTCGTTTGGGGGTGACTTTCATGACAATGAGCGTTGATTTTTAGTGAATGGGTGTGAAATTTGAAATATTGAGCGTGAATTTTACAGATATGGGTGTCGATTTAAAATGATTGGGGGTAATTTTTGCGTCCGCAAAAATCTACCTAACTTATAAATGCTCACTTAAAAATCGAACCAGCTGTTTTTTGAAAATCATCCGCTCCTCCCCTGTATACGGCTTCGGCCCTTTAAATCGTTGACCACTTTTTCTTGCTTGTTGATTTAAATAGCGTGAGGTCAACAGCCGATCGATATTTTCATGCGTATATGAATAGCCCTTATGGTGCATCGCTGAACATCCCTTCGAAAGAACGAGCGAGGCCAGTCCATAATCTTGTGTGATGACGAGATCCCCCGGTTTCGCTAGCTGCATCACTTTATAATCCGCTGCTTCACTTTCTGAATCCACATAAGCGGTTTCAACGAATCCCGGATACTGTTCCGCGGAAAAATGTGCATAGCTCATGACGAGCAGAACGTCTACTCCGAATTCGCCCGCTACCTCAATGACTTCATTTTTGACAGGACTCGCATCCGCATCCACAATGATCTTCATTTTTTTCTCCTTCATTCAGGTTTTTTTAATAATGGGATTCTCAATGCGTTGAGTGAAGATAAAGGTGATTTCAACGCACTGATGAAGCTTCTAAAATTTCAATGAAAAACAATGAAACGATTCCAATTACCTATAATGTAACACAAAAAGTGATTGACAAGATGGCAAAAGCAGAATATAGTAGCACTATAACCAGTGCATTAGTGCAGTAATGTACTGACTACAAAATTATCTGTAAAGTGAGGTGGGAGGATGCTGGATCATTCAAGCAGTAAGCCGATTTATATGCAAATTGCTGAATGGCTGGAAAATGAGATTTTATCTGAACGAATCAATCCAGGTGAGAAAATTTATTCGCAATACCAGCTTGCCGATCGGTTCAACATCAATCCTGCCACCGCTGCTAAGGGACTGAATTTGCTGGCTGAAGAGGAGATCGTTTACAAACGAAGAGGGTTAGGGATGTTTGTGAAAGATGAGGCTCCAACAATCATTAAAAACAAAAGAAAAAATATAACACTCAACAGAATGTTAAGAGAAATCGTAAAAGAAGCAGAGTATTTGGATGTATCAATGGATGAGTTGGGCGACATGCTATTGAAAATTCATGAAGAGGGGGAGGACAGATGACGGCAATTGAAGTGAACGGACTGACGAAACAATATGGTGAATTTAAAGCGTTAAATAGTATTCAATTTTCTATCGAAGAGAATGAAATCATTGGCGTGATTGGAAGGAACGGAGCTGGCAAGTCGACATTACTGAAATGCTTGGCGGGATTTTATTATCCGAGCTCTGGTGAAATCCGAGTACTCGGAGAAAATCCATTCGATAATTTATTTGTATCTGAAAACTTGATTTTCGTTGATGACCAGATGAGTTTTTCAGCTGAATTAACGTTGGAAGACATATTACATACAGCTGCGCAGTTTTATCCAAATTGGAATCAAGCATTGGCGAAGCGGTTATTTGACTACTTTTCATTCCGTCCGGAACAGACGCATGAGATGTTATCGAAAGGGAAACGAAGTACCTTCAACATGATCATTGGGCTCTGCGCGCGGACGAAAATCACCATTTTTGATGAGCCAACGACTGGAATGGATTATTCGGTTCGAAAAGACTTTTACCGGGCGTTGTTAAAAGACTATCTTCAGGAACCGCGAACGATTATTTTATCCAGTCATCTGTTGAATGAGTTGGAGACAGTGTTGGAGTCGATTTTATTGATTGATGATGGACGATTCGTCATTCAGGAATCGATTGACCAACTGAAAGAAACGACATACGGTCTGACAGGCAGCGTAGATCACCTGCGCGTAACGGATGAACTTCAGGTTTTACATGAAGAAAAATTGACTGGCGATCAAGTTTATCGAGTTGTTAAAGGTGAACTATCAGCTGAAAAACTGGATGAATTGGAAAGAAATCATGTTCAATTTTCTTCGGTTTCAATCGATGATATCTGTGTATACCATACAAACGCCAAGCGAGGAGGAATCGACCATGTCTTTGAATCAGAAAACTAGAAAATACATCTGGTTATCAACGAAGTTTAAGGTTCGCATGAATTGGCACTTGTTTAATATTTTGATTGGTCTCCTTGTCTTTGCGGTACTGACGACAGCATTTGGGGGAAGCTCATCTAGTTACACCACCGATTATGGAACATCGATCATCTATTATATTACGAATGATCTCATCATCGTATTTTTACTGATATGGTCGTTCGTTGTCGGCTGGACATTGGCAAGACCGGCGTATATAGATATGGATGTTAATTTCGTATCGAACCGATTCACAAGTCATCTATCATCAATTTTATACCTTGGTTTTGCAAGTATTCTAGGTGCGTTGTTGTCATTTTTCTCTATTTTTCTCGGAAAATCAATTTATTTTCTCGTCTATGCTTCTGAATCATTGATGGTGATTGATCCATATACACTAACAGATATCGCAATTGGCGCAATTGCTTCTATTTGTCTTAGTTTTTTGTTAGCCACAACGGGTTATGTTGTGGGTCAACTCGTGAACTGGAGCTCCATGTTTGTATTTATTTTGCCGGCCCTGATTATTGGGAATCTCTTTCTGGACGCTAGGGTAGAAGGGGCTCTAGGATTGACTCACCTAGTTTTATTTTTTGCAGAAGAACATCAGTGGTGGATGCTGTTGTTTAAAGTCATCGTGGTTTCAATCGCAGCGTACGGCCTAATTATCTTTTTGACACGGTGTAAGGAGGTGCGAGTTTCATGACTGGGGTTGCTGGATTATTGCCATTGTTATTAATTATCTTTTTTGTTGTTTTATTTTTCAAACGAACCGGTAGATCGAGAAGCAGAAAAGGTCGGGGAATGAGAAACGTGTTGATTTATAGTGCTTTCCTAGTGACTTCAGTGGTTGTTTATTATGTGTTCGTCACCCAAATTAATTCTGAAGCGACCGATTTGAAACTATACCAAGACTATGAAGATACACTCAATCAATTTCATGCCGATCCACCTGTTTCATATGATGAAATCGATAGCTTACAAGAAGCTGGAAAGTGGCAATATGAGATTCCTTCCGAGCAAGAAAGTTTGACGATTTATAGTGATTCCATTGTGCAAGTAAAACGCCAAGAAGGCCATGAACCGATGATCGAGGTCAGCTATTATCGGCCGGCAACAGTTTATGTGGAAGGGATAGAAGTTCCAGAAGAAAAAATTCGCAACGTAGAAGTAAAGCAATCCAACAATGGGTTATTCTTACGTATTCCGGACGATCAGTACTCAATATCATATTCCGTTGTTGAAAAAGAAGTATTCATCAATCACTTTACCGAACCAAATGCACAGGATCCTCGGTCACTGCGTCCATTCGATAATTTATACACACAGAGTTTTCAGGTGACCGTGCCGAACGATTTGGAGTTGGAGATTCAGGGAAGCGGCTGGTTGGAGGAGATTGAATAAACAAAAAGGCCTGCAACTCCACCTGGCAGGCCTCATTACTATTTTTTCTTCTCAATCAACTCGCTCATTTGTTTCCAAATCGAACCTTGTGCGGTTTCGCCGCCTTGAATTCGGTCGAGTGCCATTTTGGCTTGCATACGGACTTCAAATTCCGAGTCTTCTAGGGCATCTTCCAAGGCTGGGATGGCTGATTCGTCACCATACTCATATAAAAACATGGCACCACGCCAACGGACAATCCGGCTTTTATCTTTCAGTGTCTCAGCCATGACAGGAATGGCTTCTTTAAAGCCGATATCTGACATGCAATCACCGGCTGTGCGACGAACGGTCACCGTTTTATCCTTCAAAGCTTTCTCCAAATAAGGTAGGACTTCTTTTTCTTCGATCATCCCTAAATAGGCAGTTGCGAGCCTGCGAATGGACATCTTCTTGTCGTCCAATGCTTTGTCTAACACAGGTAAATCATCGACGGTTGGGTCTGGCATCCGTTCAAGCCTGCGATACCGTTCTTTCCAGTCATCGACTTCCAGATCTTCAACCGTAATCGGTTCTGAGAATGCAGATTTACTGGCAGACTCATTGGCTTTAGCCATTTCAACCAGTCGGTCTAGCCGTTCTTGGTCGTAGGAAGCTTCGATTTCATCGACAACATCCTGACCAATCTCATCCGGCTTACCATAACGCGGATCCTGTTCGACCCATTTTCGTTCGGCCAGGTAATCGGCGTCTTTTGAAGCCTCCATGGCTGCATTCATAAAGCGCTGATCGAGGCCGAAACGATTTTCGCCATTTTCGTCTTCCAATTTGACCTGCGTCGGAATGTTCCGGAACATTTGAACGAGCACTTTGACTTCGCCGAACGTTTCAGAAGGTTCTTCTTTCGTTGGAGCGGTCGGTTGCTCAGCTTCCTCTTCCCCGAAAACTTCTTTCACTTGCGGCAAAATCTCTTCCCAAGGGACTTTTGGATTTCTTTCCAAAGCAATAAAATCAATGACGCGATAAAGATCCTTTACGCCTTCGATTTCAAAGAGCTCTTTTGCATATGTAGGTGCGTCAGTGAGGTCATCACCTAATGTATAGTTCTCCGATTGCCCATCCGGCAATGTTTCAGTCACGTTAATTTTCATGGAATACGGACTCGGTGTCGGTTCAATCGATTTGATTTTCATAACTATCACCTCTGCTCCTATTTTAGCAAACCTGGTGGCTGAAAAGCGAATATCCGAATGGTGTCGGCTTCTCACTTTTCAATTACGATAATGTGAACCCGTCAAAGAGAAGATTATTTTATAAAAATTGTGGAATTGTTAATAAGAACCTGCTTAATTAAATACCTATAAATAGTACATATGCTTGTCTGAAATCGGAGATGATGAACAATGAAAGACATTCCAGCTTATATTTTACTCGGAATCTATGTTATTTTCCTCTTTATTAACCCTGAACCAACGATTTTATGGCCGATTTTCTTCTTGCTTGGATTGATTTATGCTGTATGGGTATTGAATTACTGGAAGAAACATCATGATGGATTCAACATCTATGTTTCGTTGATTTTACTTGTCATGAGTGTGACATTATTTGGATTCACGCTGTTTGAATATGTGTTGGACCGAGTTTTCTCTATCTAGGAGTGGAAGGTGACTATGGACCACAAACGAAGCAAATCATTGACATGGATCTTATTGGCTCTCGTCTTGATTGGAGGAGCCTTTTTCTTATTTGTCGAAATCGCCGATGAGGTAGTGGAAGAAGAAACGCTTCGAATCGATCAACTTTTTATTGACTTCACTTCCTCCATCCAATCAGATGGGTTGGACCGTTTGTTTAGTTTGATTACCGAATTAGGGTCTGTTTGGTTTCTGACAGTGGGTTCAATCATTGTCGGAGTCATTTTATTGTTTTATAAGGATAATCGCATATGGCGATTT
>CALGNY010000189.1 GCA_937958375.1 uncultured Bacillaceae bacterium | reverse complement strand
GGTGAAATAACTCGGTTTTATTTGCTCGAACTTTGTGATGTGTCCAAGTATGGTGAAATAACTCGGTTTTATTTGCTCGAACTTCGTGATGGGTGTAAGTACGGTGAAATATATTGGTTTTATTTGCTCGAACTTTGAGATGGGTCCAAGTACGGTGAAATAACTCGATTTTATTTGTTCTAACTTTGAGATGGGTCCAAGTATGGTGAAATAACTCGATTTTATTTGCTCGAACTTCGTGGCCGGTGAAATTACGATTAAATAACCTTGTTTTTTCCACCGATTTGCTATCCAATTGACCGTATATCTTTCCAACCGTACAAAATTTCTCGGTGATTTATTCCTGCTAGATTAATCTCTGATGTATCGACTTTTTTGGCACCGAGTGATTCATAAAAATACTTTGAATCATTCTCTTCTAACACCCACACAGCCATTGACTCGATCCCTTGATTCAATAAATCATTAATGATTGGTTGGATCAATAACCTTCCCAATCCTTTTCGCTGTTGGTTTTCTAAAATGTAAATAGCATACAGTTCCCCTTTGTATTCGGGGTAATTACCGGTTCTCTCAATACCCCCATTTGAAAAGCCGACAATTTCACCATTGTTCGTTTCTGCAACGTACACCGCTTGAGACGTCGTTTTTTCTACCCATTTTCCAATCCGATCTTCATACTTCATTTGATCTAAAAAATCATCTGATACAATGTCCTTATAGGTTGTTTTCCAACTGTCAACTTGGACTTTAGCAATTCCGTATGCGTCATTTTCAGTCGCTTTTCTAATGTTCATAACACACCTCAATTCATTTAAAAAAATTGAAAATACTCATTTGTTTGGTTGATGTTTAGTTTATCAATTGATGTTCGAAGAGTCGACCTTAAAAAAATAAATGACTCGTTTCACCGTTAATTTGTGTTAATCACGCCGTTAATTGGTGTCAAACGGTCGACGTGTGCTGATAGCTTCTAATAATTCTCCGTTGGTGTCAATCAGTCTACGTGTGCTAGTAGCTACGGATAACTCTTGGTTAATTACTATCAAGTAAGCGAGGTGCGCTCGTAGCTTCGAATAGCTCACGGTTAATTCATGTCAAGGACTCAAATAGGACCCATAGCTTCGAAAACATACCATTAATTCCCGACAATCAACTGACTCGAGGAGCATTTTCACCTATTTTCTATCAAATTTCTTATAGTCGATTTCTAAAAATTGTGTTATATTTAAGAATAGCATTTTATTAGGGGGAACAACGATGAGAAAGTCACTAGTAGCACTATTCGTTCTTTTTCTTTCTATATCAGTCCTTGCAGCATGCTCGGACTCATCGGAGGCAGAAAATTCGGAGGAAGAAACAGAAGAAAACACAGAAAACACTGATAATGGCTGGAGTGTGAGCCCAACGTTTGAGGTCGGGCAGTCTGAAGTTCGCGGGAAAGAAAATCGTTTGGCGATCGATAATATTCCGTTTACAGCCAAAGAAAATGATACCTATGTCATATATTTTTGGGGTGAGCAGGAAGAATTGATGAAGGGGCCAGTGAAAATCGAAGCGGTGCATGAATCGACAGGGGACACAGAAAAAGCCATTGTCGATTATGCTGGTACTGAAGATGAGGAGAAAGTATGGGAAACGGGATCCCCACAAGTGGGTGGAGACCAAGCACACCTTACCGTCAATCTATCTTTGCCATATGAAGGTTTATGGCGTTTAGATGTATTTATAGCGGATGAAAAATTTGACTCGATCATCGTAGAAGTGAACGAAGCATAAGATAGTCAGAAAATCTAATTCAACCACAACCTGTTAGACGGTTGTGGTTTTTATATGAGAGGTGAAGGCGTCAATGGAAGAGCGAAAATTTTATGTTTATATGCTTCGGTGCAAGGATCGATCATTATACACCGGGTACACAATTGACCTTGAAAAACGTCTCTCGATGCATCAAGAAGGGAAAGCGTCTAAGTATACTCGATCCAGAGGTCCTGTAACATTAGTTTATTTTGAAGAATTTGAATCAAAAAGTGAGGCGATGCGACGGGAAATAGGGATAAAACAGTTGAATAAACGTCAAAAAGAAGAGCTGATTAAATCGGAAATAAATTTGGCAACAAAATAACTACATAGAAACGTATCACTGTCAAAAAGTATAGAACAGAGTTTCATATAAAAAATCACTACTTTTTTCTAATTTTCCTAACTTAAGAAGTTTGCTGAGTGACTAACTTGGGAACTAGTGACAGTATGTGGGAAATGAGAAAGGAGATTTGATTTCTTTGGAATCTGTTGAGAATGTACTGAATGAGATAGTCAGCTTCGGAAACACGATATTTTGGGACTATATTTTAATTTATTTACTTATTGGAGCTGGGCTTTATTTCACGTTTGGGAGTAAGTTTGTTCAATTTCGATTGTTCGGTAACATGTTTCAGGTAATTGGCGAAGAAGCAACTGAACAGAGTGGGCGACGAGGGATTAACGCCTTTCAAGCATTCAGTATTACCATTGCATCCAGAGTAGGCACCGGAAACCTTGCAGGGGTTGCACTTGCCGTAGCAATCGGTGGCCCGGGTGCGGTTTTCTGGATGTGGATGGTGGCTTTGGTCGGTATGTCTACCGCATTTATCGAAAGTACATTAGCACAAGTTTATAAAGTTCCTGATAAGGATGGTTTTAGAGGTGGACCTGCCTACTATATGGAACGAGCCCTAGGACAAAAATGGATGGGGATCTTATTTTCTATACTTATCATCATAACTTTTGGGCTGATCTTCAACTCTGTCCAAGCGAATACCATATCACAGGCGTTCGACCAAGCATTCAATATTGACCCACTATGGACTGGGTTAGGTCTTGTTGTTTTGGCTGGTTTGGTTATTTTCGGAGGAATTAAGCGGATTGCAACGGTGGCAGGTGCAATTGTACCAGTCATGGCTTTCTTTTATATGTTGATTGCTTTGTATGTCGTATTTACGAACTTATCAGAAGTACCTGCTGTCTTTGGATTGATTTTCAGAGACGCATTCGGATTGGAACAAGCATTTGGTGGCGGTGCTGGTGCCGCGATCATGTACGGAATCCGAAGAGGCTTATTCTCCAACGAAGCCGGTATGGGTAGTGCACCTAACGCTGCAGCGACAGTCGGGGTAAGCCATCCGGCGAAGCAAGGACTTGTTCAGTCGTTGGCTGTGTTTTTTGATACGATCATCATCTGTAGTTTCACTGCATTTATTGTTGTCCTATATGATAATTTTTATGGAGCTTCAGAAGACGGAATCCAATTGACCCAAGTGGCGTTGAATTCTCACATCGGTGAATGGGGAGCAATTTTGCTCGCGATCATCATCTTCTTCTTTGCTTTCAGTTCACTTGTAGGGAACTATTATTATGGTGAAACAAACATTGCCTTTTTGAAAAATAATCCGGTGTTCGTAAACATTTATCGGGTTATCGTATTGGGAATGGTATTGTTCGGTTCCATGGCGTCCTTAGAAATTGTTTGGAATATGGCGGATTTATTTATGGCTCTGATGGCTGTTGTTAACTTGATTGCCATCTTGTTCTTAGGCCGTATAGCTTTCCGGATTTTGCAGGATTATGTGGACCAACGTAAACAGGGTAATGATCCAAGCTTCCATTATACGAATATTAAAGGGTTGAAAAATGTAGAATGGTGGGGAGCTCAAGACAACAGCAAGATCCCACCGGAAGAAAAATAATGTAAAAAAAACCTTATGCTGCACAGCTGTTCAGCATAAGGTTTTTGTCATTTTAAAAAGAAGGCTTCCTAGATTGGAAACCTTCATCACATTATAACCAGTCGTGCGCCCATTCTTGTGTCCCTTTTAACACAGGTTCAAGCGCTTTACCTTTTTCCGTTAATGAATATTCGACTCTTACAGGAGTTTCATCGTAAACTTTTCGTTTCACGATGCCCTCCTTTTCGAGATCCTTCAACCGTTCTGACAACACCCTACCACTGATTCCTATATTTGTTTCAATCTCACAAAAACGTTTGGAATCATTCAGCAACTGAAATATAATGAGCGTAACCCAACGTTTTCCCATTAGTGTCAGGGCTTTTTCAAATTTATCACAAATAACTGGAGTGGTCATTGAATATCACCTCTTACTTAATAGTATACAGAATAAACTCGAAAAAATAAATACAAATACTTACTTGACATTACTTAATATCTATTTTATACTTGCTTACAGAAAGTAACCAAGATATTTAGGAGGGCATAATAATGTCAACAATTCAATTAGACAAAGCGCACAGCTCAATTAACTTCCAGGTGAAACATATGATGGTATCAAGAGCGAAAGGTCAATTCCAAGATTTTGATATCCATGTAGACGGAGACGTCAACGATCTGGAAAATCTAAAAATCGAAGCAACTATCAAAGTTGATTCTATTGATACAAACCAAGCAGATCGGGATGCACACTTGAAATCAGATGATTTCTTCAGTGCTGAAGAGAACCCTGAAATCAAGTTTGTAAGTAAATCCATCAAAAAAGTAGACGAAGATACGTATGATCTAACAGGTGATGTGACGATCAAAGGTGTCACAAACGAAGAAACATTCACTGTTAACTTCAACGGTATGGGTAAAGAGCCTATGCAAGGGAATACAATCGCTGGATTTGATTTTTCAGGAAAAATCAATCGTGAAGCGTACGGCCTAACTTGGAACGCTACACTAGAAACAGGCGGCGTACTTGTAGGAAGAGATGTTAAAGTGAACGGCGAATTAGAATTTGTCGTAACTGAATAATAAACTATTCATACACATGAAAAAGCACCGATCAATAATGAATTGATCGGTGCTTTTGTGTGCTTTTTTACAAAATAAGAAGAGGGGTCAATCTCAACGCCATTTAGGCTCTAAAAAAGTCAAGAATGTCTTTGAGAGTTAATCTCAACGACATTTGAGCTACCAAAATGTCAAGAATGTCGGCGATTAGTCACCTCGTCGCTACCATCACCGCAATCCTTTTTCCTCCAAAATCTCAATGAGTAAATCGGGTCTGTCGGTGATGATTCCATCCACTCCTGCATCAATCATTTGCCGCATCGTCAATTCATCATTAATTGTCCAATAATGAATGTCTAAGCCTTGTCTTTTGGCGCCTTCAAGCATCTCTTTTGTAAAGAAATTAAACCAGCTGTTTGCCCGGGGGAGTTGTATGACGTCTCCAGTCGGTTGATATAAATTTCGCATGTAAAATTTATGGGCAATTGTAAAATTAAAAACACCTTCTCGACCTGTTCCGAGAGCGACACTTCCATTCGCCAATTGATCGAAGCGGTTAATTATTTTTTGGTTGAAAGACGAAACCATTACTTGGTCGTGCATATCATATTCTTCAATAATGTTCCATAATTCCTCCACAATGTTTTGATGCACTTCAGGGGGATTTGTATGTTTGACCTCAAGCATGTAATTCATATCTGGAAAACGGTCGAATACCTCTCGTAAAGGAGGTTTGTATACGCCCACACCCCGATAAGGATATTCACCTTCCAAGTCTTGAAAGTGGAACCCTGCATCCAATGATAAAAATTCATCCAACGTATAATCCGAGACATAACCAGTTCCGTCGGTCGTACGGTCGACAGTTGGATCATGGGCGAGAACGATGACACCGTCTTTTGTAATATGCAGATCTACTTCGATCATATCAACGCCCAGTTTGGAGGAAAGTTCAATGGCGGCCATTGTATTCCCTGGAGCGATTTGGTCACCCGCTCGATGCGCAATCACAAGCGGTGCATCTTGGTCGAGCTTTTCTTCAAAAAAGGGATGCTGATCCATCGGCTTGACTGGAAGATAATTCAACACCGTGAAAACGACGAGGATACCAAGTAGGATCAAGCCGAGCTGTTTCAGTCGGATATATCTTTTTTTCATGATCATTTTCCACCTTTGAAACGTCCAATAAGCACAATATACAGATATTAATACCTTTTCCTTGTTGATTTATAACATGTTTTTCGTGTTACCGTCCAATTCGTTCAGTTCCACCGTGTAAAAATTTCAGATTTTCTTTATAATAGGGAGTAATGATTCGATTAAAGGAGGAAGATGGATGCAACAACAAGTCATTGATTATTTGAAAGAGAATCGAGAAAAACATCTGGATCAATTAAAAGAATTTTTGGCAATTCAAAGTATTAGTGCACTATCGATTCACCAAGAAGACGTTGAAAAAGCTGCTGAATGGGTAAGAGATGAATTGGGTCGAATCGGATTTCAAAAAGCTGATGTTTTACCGTCAGATGGCCACCCGGTCGTTTATGGGGAGTACATAGCTGATGAACATGCGCCTACGGTTTTGATATATGGGCACTATGATGTACAACCAGTCGACCCTCTTGAATTATGGGATTCTGAGCCATTCGATGCAACCATTCGTGATGATAAAATATATGCACGTGGGGCAACGGATGACAAAGGACAAGTTTTCATGCATCTGAAAGTCATGGAAGCAATTCTTCAAATCACGGACAAATCACCGGTCAACTTCAAAGTGTTGATTGAAGGTGAAGAGGAGATCGGTAGTCCGAACCTCCCGAAATTTGCTCGGGAAAATAAGGATTTATTGAAGACAGATCTGGTTGTTGTATCTGATTCTGCATTGGTTGAAAGAGGTAAACCGACCATAACCTACGGGCTTCGAGGCTTGGCGGGTATCCAAATTGATGTCAAAGGGGCCAAAAGCGATCTTCATTCCGGTGAATATGGCGGGGGTGTCGTCAATCCGATTCATTCTCTTGTGAAAATTGTCGATAGCTTCCGGGATGAAAACAATCGGATTCAAGTGGAAGGATTTTATGATCGCGTCCCTGAGTTGGATGAGGAAGAAAGAAAAGCCCTTGCATCTGTACCATTTGACGAAGAGAAACTGCGTAAAGACCTTGAAGTTCCTGAATTGGATGGTGAAAAGGGTTACTCGTATGTGGAAAGAACTTCCGTCAGACCAACTTTGGAAATCAACGGGATGTATGGTGGTTTCCAAGGCGAAGGCATTAAGACAGTCCTGCCAAACAGTGCAACCGCTAAAGTAACTTGTCGACTTGTACCTGATCAAGATCCGGATGAAATCGTCGAGTTATTGACGAAGCATGTCGAGAAAAACACGCCGGCTGGTGTAGAAGTCAACATCACACCATTTGATAAAGGAAAGCCATATGTGACACCGTTTGACCATCCAGTGATCCAACTTGCAGCAGAGGCATATGAAAAGGTATATGATTCGGAGACCGCTTATATCCGTGGCGGTGGGTCCATCCCGATCGTTGCTGAATTGGATGAGATCCTGAAGGTGCCTGTCGTACTGATGGGCTTCGGCTTGCCAGATGAGAACCTTCACGCACCGAATGAGCATCTGAACTTGGAAAACTTCGACAAAGGAATGGAAACGTTAGCCCATTATTATTTTATGTTGAAAGATTATGAAGCGTAATAAAAATTCCTGCACATCATTTAAGGTGTGCAGTTTTTTTGCCCTCCTATGAAGCATATTTTCTCTTCCCATCACAAAAACTAACTCAGAAAATAGTGCTTACAACGTATGGAGGGAATTTTTATGAAAAAGATTCTACTATTGATCGTATTCGTTTTATTTTTGGCAGCATGTGGACAACAAACAGAAGAAGGGATCGATTTCGAATACGAACCAGACCCTGTTTTGTTTGACCGACAAAATGATGGGGATCGGCCTTATCAGGAACGCTGGGTCAATGATGGCGAGCGTAATCGGATTCAGAACCCACGATATGAAGAAGGAGAAAAAGAGCGGAACCTCACCGAAAGGACACAGCGTGAAGGGTTTGAATCACAGATTGACCCTCGGCCTGGTATCGGTTCTCCAGAAAAACGTGACGGGGACAGCATAAATAACACAACAGAACTCCAGGCCTTGTTGGATGAAGTGGTAGAATTGACAAACCGTGAAAGGGAAGTCAATGGGTTATCAAACTTAGAAATTGATATGGAACTTCAGGATGCGGCTCAAGAAAAAGCGACAGATATGGCATATAATGATTACTTCGATCATAATTCACCGACCTATGGATCCCCATCGGATATGCTTCAGCAATTCGACGTCGAACACACGGTCGTATTAGAAAATATTGCAGCTGGCTTCTTGGATCCGGAAGACGTCGTGAATGGATGGATGAAAAGTGAGGGTCACCGCGAAAATATACTCAATGAAGATGTGACACATATTGGCATTGGCTATGAAGAAGGTGGCGCGATGGACGTGTATTGGACTCAACTTTTTATAGCTAAGTGACCTGTTGCTTACACACTTTTTAATTATCTGAATTGACTGTTAAATGATTCTATTCATATAATAGATATAACAGTATGGAAAAAGTGGGTGAGCATATGGGTCTTCAAATGGGGGAATTGATGAAATTACAGGAGTTTCAACAGGTAAATGTGTTAGCCGGTGAGCAGTTACTTGAAACTAAGACGGTTGAGTGGGTATCGATTGTTGACATTCCCGTCGAAAACTTTATCCGCAAACATGAGCTTGTCTTATCTTCCGCAAATCAAATGGATGAGGATCCAACCCTTTTTTATAACTATGTAAGCGATATCATCCAATCCGGCGCCTCGGCCTTAGCTTTTGTGACAGGTCGGTGGATGACCTCCATCTCTGAGGAAATCATCCATTTGGCTGAAGAGAATGATTTTGTCATATTAGAATTTCCGTGGGACGTGAATTTTTCAGATATCGTTCAAGTCGTAATCCAAGCGATTAATGACCATAATGAAAAAAGAAGACAAAAGACAGAAGCGCTGCGAATTCGATTGATGGATCATGTGTTAAGCAGTAGTTCACTCGAAGACTTAATGAATATACTTCATGAAGAAATTGAAATTCCTGTGGCTATTAGTGATGATGAAAAAAAGATCAGGGCAAATTGTGATTTTGATCGGGAAATCATTGATGCGATCAATCAGTTTAATGATCTTCCCGTCAAGCAATTGGATGAACCGATTGTCCCGTATAGTGAGCATCCTTTATACCAGCATATTGATCAATATATTGTCGATGAAAAGACGTGTTATGAATTAACGATCTATTCGAATCATAAAAAACAAGGGTATTTATTATTTATGCCAGAAAAACCGGAAGATTTGGACTGGTACGTCATGCATGCGCTCGAACACGGTTTGACGGCTTGTGCCCTATATTTTTTGACAGAAAATGCAGTTGAAATGACTGAAATTCGCTTAAAAGATAATTTTGTTATGCAATTGGCCAAAGAGTTTAAACAGATCGATTCCAAAATTTATTCCAAAGGTGACCTGCTCGGTTACGATTTGTCACTTCAATACGCTTGTATTGTCGGTGATTATATCGACGAGCAGCAAGTGGAGACGTCATGGAGTGAAGAGCAAGATCAGCCTGACCATTCCTCACTTCACAGTTTGAATTATTACATTCAAAAAGAAATAAACCATGCTGGACAGCAGATGAGACGGAGAACGATGTCTTCCTTTGAAAAGGGAGAGGTTGTCATTTTTCTGGAAATTGAAGACCAAGGTCACCAAAAAACGGTCAATCATTTTTTGGATATGATTGAAAGACGTCTTCATGATCAATTGGCTGGTGTCACATTTGCATGGGGAATCGGTATCCATAATCAAGGTTTGCACTCGTTTTATCAAAGTTATCAAGAAGCACGGACGGCGCTTGATTTATATGTCGAGCAAGAAAGCTTCGGCGGACGGACATTTTTTGAAGAAACCAAACTGAACCGATTATTGTTGAGTATCCCAAAAACAGATACCTTACAGCAAATTATCGAAGAAACAATCCAACCACTGTTAGAATATGACGCCAAAAAACAGACTGAACTCGTACAGACTTTTATGACGTATCAATATTTTCGAGGCAATGTCAGTCAGACGGCAAGAGCATTATTTATCCACCGGCAGACATTACTTTATCGATTGCGGAAAATCGAAAATCTCAGCGGTCTGACACTGATCGATTCCGATGATTCCTTTTTATTGGAATTGAGTCTACGATTGTGGAAGCTGAAAAATGGTGAATGGATTGAAGAAACAAGTACACAAACGACAAAAGAGCGGCCTTCATAGGCTGCTCTTTTTTGCTGCAATTTGGTATGAGTCGTAAGTTTGAAGGAATAATCGCGGTTTATTTGCTCGAACTTAGCGGTTGATCCGAGTTTGGTG
>CALGNY010000188.1 GCA_937958375.1 uncultured Bacillaceae bacterium | reverse complement strand
CGAAAACTACCGCTCAATTCACAAAAGCTATAAACTATCTAAAAATTAATTGTATTCCAAGTATTGAAAATGGAAGCTCCTTTCTATATACTTTTAATCAGAAACATATTTGAAACATCATTTCATATAATGGAACGTGACGTGAAAGGAGGGTTTATGAACGATGAAGTTTGCTTCGAAGCGTGTGCAGACGTTGCCGCCCTATGTTTTCTCTGAGTTCCAAAAGAAGAAAAAAGCGCTTGAATCACAAGGTGTGGATGTCATCGATCTTGGGATTGGCGCACCGGATTTGCCGACGCCTGATTTTGTAGTCGACCGGTTAATTGAGGAAGCGCGAAAGCCTAATAATCATCGTTATTCCAATTACTCTGGGATACCGGAATACAGGGAAGCGGTTGCTGATTTTTACAAGAGACAGTACGATGTGGAGCTCGACCCGGAAACAGAAGTGTTGGCGTTGATCGGTTCCAAGGAAGGGATTGCGAATTTGATCAAAGCGGTTGTGAATGAAAATGAGTCGGTACTCGTACCGAATCCGGGCTATCCGGTCTATCAATCAGCGATTCATATGGCAGGGGCGAAATCAACGCCTTATGATCTTGTTCCACATCAAGGTTTCCGACCTGATTTTTCATCGGTTGCGGCGGAAGAATACGAAGCGGCAAAGCTCATGCTCGTCAACTACCCAAGCAATCCGACAGCAGGGACGGTTGAATTAAGCACATTTATGGAAGCGGTTACACTGGCGAAACAACATCAATTCATCATTGCCCAGGATGCAGCGTATAGCTTGGTGACCTTCGATGGTTACGAAGCCCCGAGTCTGCTGCAAGTACCTGACGTAAAAGATGTCGCCGTCGAATTCGGGTCGCTATCGAAAAGCTTTAATATGACGGGATGGCGGATCGGGTATGTCGTCGGCAATCCGGAAGTCATCCGTGCTTTATCGATTGTGAAAAACAACATGGATACCGCCCAGTTCATTCCAATCCAGAAGGCAGGCGTGGAAGCCTTGCAGAGTGACCTGCAATCCGTCCAAACCAATAATGAAATTTACAAAAAACGAATGGATGACATGCTTGACGGCCTGAGTGCATTAGGCATTCATGTCGATCGGCCACGCGGCACTTTTTTCATCTGGGCCCCGGTGCCTGAAGGATATACATCAGCGGAATTCGCCGATGAATTACTCATGAAAGCGGGTGTGATCGTCACACCAGGAACGGCTTTCGGGACAGGGGGAGAAGGGTATTTCCGAGTTTCTCTGTCTGTTGCCACCGAGCGACTGCAAGAGGCGGTCAAGCGCATGAAGGAATTCAGCAAGGAAGGAGCAAGCAAGTAGATGAACACAAGTCAAACCGTTACTGAAATCAACCAAATGACTGCAGCACAAGCGATTGTCCAAACGATGGAGCATGAAGGTGTCGAACATGTTTTTTGCGTACCCGGTGAAAGTTATTTGCCCGTCATGGATGCGATTTACGATAACCCAAACATCCAATTGATTTCCAATCGGCATGAAGGCGGCGCATCGTTTATGGCGGAAGGATATGCCAAAGCAAGCGGAAAAGTGGGTGTCATCATGGCGACGCGTGGGGTTGGAGGGGCGAACTTAACGATCGGCGTGCATACAGCCTATCAAGACTCAACGCCAATGGTCGTCTTGCTCGGCCAGGTTCACAGTAAATTCAGAGGGCGCGAAGGCTTTCAGGAGGTCGATCTCGATCAATTCTTCAAGCCGATTTCAAAATGGACATACGAATTACAGGACGGGGACCGCGCAACGGAGATCATGCAACGCGCATTTCGAGTCGCTCAATCCGGCCGTCCAGGACCTGTCGTTATTTCATTGCCAGAGGATGTACTTAAGGAAACGACATCAAAAGAAGTGGGGCCACGGTTCATCAAGCCACGTCCGGGACCGTCTGAAAACGAAGTGCATCAATTCGAAAATCTACTGAATCAAAGCAAGCAACCCGTCATCCTAGCTGGCGGCGGCGTGAAAAATTCGCAAGCGGAGAAAGAGCTTGTTCAATTTGCAGAGGCTTTCAACATTCCAGTCGTGGTGGCTTTCAGAAGACATGACGTCTTCCCACACAATCACCGATTATTTAGTGGGCACCTCGGCCTTGGAACCAATCCACAAGTCATTCAAACGGTTAAAGAGGCAGACTTGGTGATTGTAGTCGGGTCGCGATTATCTGAAGTAACAACGCAAGATTATTCGATCATCGAGCCGGGTCATAAATTGATTCACATCGACATATCTGATGAAGTATTGGGGAAAGTTTATGCTCCTGATTTAGGCATCCAAGCTGACGCAAAAGAAGCTCTCAAGCAATTGATGAGCATCTCGAATCAACATGACTGGCTACATTGGGCGACAGAAAGAAGAAGCGTTTATGAAAACATATCGACCTTGGAAGTCACTGCAGACACGCCGATTAACAACACGGTCATCGATGTGATGAAAACGGAGCTTCCGAGCGATGCGATCATCACCAATGACGCCGGGAATTTTGCGGGATGGCTTCACACGTACTATCCATTCACTGAACGGAACACGTATGTCGGACCGACTTCAGGCGCGATGGGTTACGGAACGCCAGCAGCTATTGGGGCGAAGCTTGCCAATCCGACGAAGCAGGTCGTTTCGTTATCTGGAGACGGTGGTTTCATGATGACTTTGCAAGAGATCGAGACAGCCGTGCGGTATGGTTTGCCGACGATCCATTTGGTTTTCAACAACAACAGTTACGGGACGATTCGTATGCACCAGGAGATTCACTTCCCTGAAAAAGTCATCGGGACCGATCTTGGGCAAGTTGATTTTGCGGCGATCGCTGAAGGATTAGGTGCAAACGGGAAGCGTGTCGAGGAGCCAGATGATTTCAAAAAGGCATTAAAAGAAGCGATGAATGCCGGGAAGCCGACCGTCATTGAAGTCATCACCGACCCAGAGCAAATCACGATTCACAAAACCATCAATGATTTACGAAATAAATAAATGTTATGGAGGGGAAAAATTATGACAGGAAAAATTGATGTCAACCAGCTGAAAAACTACATTAACGGGGAGTGGGTTGAGCCAAAATCCAGTAACTACCGGGATGTCACCAACCCAGCAAACGGAACGAAACTAGTCGATGTTCCGCTATCCGGAAACGATGATGTAAACGATGCGGTGGCCGCAGCAAAAGCCGCCCAAAAGGAATGGGCACTCGAGCCAGCGCCGATGCGTGCAGAAATTTTATATGAAGTCGGCCGGATTATGAAAGAACGAAAAGAACATCTGTCTCAAATCTTGACGCAGGAAAACGGAAAAGTCTTGGAAGAAGCCCGCGGTGAAGTCCAAGAAGGAATCGATATGGCTTTTTACATGGCGGGTGAAGGAAGAAGATTGTTCGGCCATACCGTTCCGGCTGAATTGAAAAATAAATTTGCGATGAGTGTCCGTGCACCGGTAGGCGTCGTCGGAATCATTACGCCATGGAACTTCCCGATTGCGATTGCGACGTGGAAATCCTTCCCGGCGATTGTTGCGGGGAACACGGTCGTTTGGAAACCAGCAACGGAAACACCGCTTATGGCGTACGAAATGGCAAAGATTTTTGAAGAAGCAGGCCTGCCGAAAGGAGTCATGAACGTCGTGTTCGGTTCCGGTGGTGATGTCGGTGATGCGATGGTTCATCATGATGATCTGCGCGTCATCTCATTTACAGGGTCAAACGAAGTCGGGCGGAATATCGCAGCTGAATGTGGCCGTCAGCTGAAAAAAGTATCCCTTGAAATGGGCGGAAAGAACGCCATTATCGTCATGGATGATGCGGATTTGAATCTTGCGGTACAAGGAATCGTTTGGAGTGCGTTCGGGACGAGTGGCCAGCGTTGTACGGCAGCGAGCCGCGTGATTGTCCATGAAAGCGTCAAAGAGGAATTGGAACAACGTCTATTAGATGAAATGAAAAACTTGAACATTGGTGATGGACTACAGGAAGGCGTCAAAGTCGGTCCGATCATCAACCAAGGCGGAATCGATAAAATTAAAAAATATATCGAGATCGGCAAGGATGAAGGGAAATTGCTGACGGGCGGAAACGAAATGACCGAAGGCGAATACGAAACGGGTTATTATTTTGAACCGACATTATTCACTGACGTCAAGCCTGATGCCCGAATTGCCCAGGAGGAAATTTTCGGGCCTGTTCTATCACTGATTCCGGTCAAAAGCTTTGAGGAAGCAATCGAAGTCAATAATGGCGTTGCTTTCGGTTTGTCCAGCTCAATCTTTACACAGGACACAAACCAAGTCTTCAAAGCACAGCGTGACCTGGAT
The DNA here is from genome assembly GCA_937958375.1 of uncultured Bacillaceae bacterium. Classification (GTDB taxonomy): domain Bacteria; phylum Bacillota; class Bacilli; order Bacillales; family Alkalibacillaceae; genus Allobacillus. Next base: position 3,313 of record CALGNY010000188.1, on the reverse strand, counting down.
ACAGGAATCGTGTATGTCAACGCCGGAACGACTGGCGCAGAAATCCACCTGCCATTTGGCGGCACGAAAGGCACCGGAAACGGTCATCGTGACTCCGGCCAAGCCGCATTAGATGTCTTTACGGAGTGGAAAGCGGTCTATGTCGATTTCAGCGGAAAACTTCAACGGGCGCAAATCGATAACTAAATCGTGACCAAAATCAATTCCAATCGGCAAGTTGTTTTTGATGACGACTTGCCGGTTAAATCTTGTCAATCATAAGGGGGACCATGGATGAAAATAGGTGTATTAGGATCTGGTTTAATGGGGAAAGAAGCGGCGAGAGATCTTGCGAAGAGTGATCAAGTGACTGAAGTCGGTTTGGCTGATGTTGATTTTGATAGAGCGCAACAAGTATGCGATCAGCTCGGTTATCCAAATTTGACAGCTTACAAGGTCGATGCAACAGACGACCAGGAACTCGCTGATTATATGAAACAATTCGATGTCATCATTAACGCGTTATTTTATTCATTTAACGAAAAAGTAGCGAAAACAGCCATTGAAGTCGGCGTCCATTCCGTCGATCTGGGTGGACATATCGGACACATTACAGACCAGGTGCTGGAGTTGAAGGATCAAGCGGAGGAAGCGGGTGTGACGATTATCCCCGATTTGGGCGTCGCGCCAGGCATGATCAATATCCTTTCAGGCTACGGAGCAAGCAAACTGGATGACGTGCAGTCCATCCGTCTTTTTGTCGGTGGCATTCCAGCCGAACCGGAACCACCACTGGAATACAACCATGTGTTTTCGATGGAAGGGTTATTCGATCACTATACCGACCCGGCATTGATTATCCGAAATGGTAAAAAACAAGAAGTGAAGGCACTGACCGAAGTGGAAACGATTCATTTTGATGAATATGGCGAATTGGAAGCATTCCACACATCCGGTGGGACATCCACCTTGCCGATTACATTCGGCGATGTCGAAACACTGGAATACAAAACAATCCGATATCCTGGCCATGCTGAAAAATTCAAGCTCCTGGTCGATTTGAATCTGACTTCCAAAGATTCATTTGTCCAAGTCGATGGCAAAGAAATTAGCACCCGCCAAGTTTTGTTGAAAGCGCTAGAGCCATTTGTGGAACTGAAGGAGAAAAAAGATGCCGTGTTGCTACGTGTGATCGTTGGCGGAATGAAAGACGGCAAGCAAGAATACCATCAATTCGAAATGACGACGACCAAGGATATGGAAAACCAAGTGACCGCGATGGCCAGAGCGACAGCCAATACCATCTCAGTCGTCGCGCAAATGATCGGGTCAGGCGTAATCGACAAACGTGGCGTTTTCCCACCCGAGCAAATCGTGCCTGGAAAAGAATATATCGATGAGATGGCGAAGCGCGACGTTCTCATTCGTGAAACTACCTATGAAAATGAGTCGTATGTTGGTGTATGATTGAGGTGGAGTGATTATCGTGTGCTTGTCAGTGCGTTGAGTTAAGAAAAAGTTGTTCTCAACGCATTGACAAGGCTTCTCAGTGCGTTGAGATAAGAAAAAACCCATCTCAACGCATTGATCTAACATTTCACCATCCACCATAGAATAATCATTTCAATCGTTCAAAGAAAGTAGGAAATCCAATGAATCAGAGTGTCGTAAAGGCGTTGCGGCTGCTAGATTTTTTTGATGAAAAACATACCGAATGGTCGCTCAGGGACTTGGCTTTAAAAGCCGACCTGCCAAAGCCAACCGCATATCGACTATTAAGCTCGCTTGAGCATGTCGGGTTTTTGATGAAAACGGAGGAACAGGATCCTAAATATCGACTTGGCTTACGTTTATTGGAGCTCGGCAATCTGGTGGCAAATCAACTTGACCTGCGCCGTGTCGCCAAACCATACATGGAGGAGCTTGGCGAAGACATCAACGAAGCCGTGCATCTGGTAATCCGAAATGAAAACCAAGCGACCTATATTGAAAAGGTCGACAGTTCACGAGCCATTCGGCTTTTTACACAGGTGGGAAAAAGTTCTCCCTTGTATATAGGTTCCGGTCCTAAATTGCTGCTCGCCTTCCTGAGTCAAATAGAACAAAAAACGATCCTGGCCCAAGAACCCCTCCGTTCCATGAAAAACGATCAGCCAATTGACCCGGCCACTCTTACAGAAGAATTGAAAAAAATTCGTAAGCAAGGTTTCGCGGTCAGCTATGGGGAGCAGGATGAGGATACCATCGGGATTTCCTATCCAGTGTATGACCATCATGGTGAAGTATCGTGTGCCTTGACGGTAAGCGGTTTGGCCCAGCATTTTGAAGGTCAATCGATGGAAGATAAAAAAGAAAGAATCAAAGAAACGGCTAAACAAATTTCCATTGCCCTCGGAGCACCAAAAAATGATAGAATAAAAGAAGGGTAAGGAGGGCAAGCCATGAATACATACTTTGTCGCAGGTCATGCAAGGTTACCTGCCGGAATGGCCGCGCAAACGATTTATGAAACATTGACGGTGACAGCTGAACTAGATAAAAAGCATGGGGTCATCATCGAGGTCAGTTGTACATTGGCGACCGAGCATGGCCGAGATTTCATCAGTCGGATTCTACGGGGTTATTGCCTGGAAGATGGTGTCGATGAGCCAGTCAAGCTCATCAAGCAACATTATTTAGGGAAAGCTGGGTCGGCTCTGGCTTCAGCGGTAAAAGATTTGTACAAACAGTATGAACAACAGAAAAAATAAACGACCAAGAATGTTCATAGGATGAATCTATGAACATTTTTTTATGGAAGTAGGGGAAAAATTTGCGGGGAATAATAGTTGCTTTAATTTTGGTTATGTCTGTACTGGCCCTGTTGAATTTATTTGATGTGTCAGTTGCTGGCATCTCGATTTTAATCGGGATTATTGGATTTATCCTATACAGAAATAAACAGAAAGAGCTATTCGGATCTCATGAACTCAGTCTGAAACGATTCTGGATTGAACTGAAAATGAATCCGAATTGGTTCTGGCTCGTGTTGCCATTAATTTTGAATATCGTCAGTTTATCACTTGCTGCTGCCATCCTACCTGATTTTATTGATCACTTAGGGGAACGAGTTGATGTCGCATTATCTTTCCAAGTCATTTTTATTTTGGTCATCCAACTTGCAATTATGGCTTTAGGGGAAGAAATCGCATGGCGAGCATTTTTCCAAAAACAATTAACTCAGTATATATCCGTCGTACCTGCGATTCTATTAACTTCGCTTGTCTTTTCACTAGGGCATTTCTCGATTGGCCCAGCTCTAGTTGTCGGCTATGATTTGCTGTTCATATTTATT
>CALGNY010000187.1 GCA_937958375.1 uncultured Bacillaceae bacterium | reverse complement strand
AAACCGTATTTGCGGTAGGTGGCGGGGATAAAGTCGTCGGTGTCGATGAGTGGTCCAACTACCCGGAAGAAGTAACAAAAATCGAGAAAATCGGAGACATAAACTTAAATATCGAAAAAATTGTCGAATTGGAGCCGGATCTGGTCATAGCTGACTTGAATAATGGTGATTCGGTACAGGCACTGCGAGATGCGGGATTGAAGGTTGTCGTGCTCGGTGCCCAGAATTTGGAAGAGACGTATGAAGATTTACGACTTGCTGGTGAAGCTCTAGGAACAGAAGAGGAAGCCGAACAAGTGATTGAAGACATGCAAACAAAAATCAATGAAATTGAAGAGTTGACAAGTGATCTTTCAGAAGACGAAAAGAAATCGGTCTGGTTTGAAATCGATCAGGAACTATACACAGCTGCAGAAGGAACGTTTATGAACGAGCTACTTGACATTGCCGGTGGGAAAAACATCATGGAAGGCGAAGAAGGTTGGCCTCAAGTCAGTGAGGAAGTTGTCATCGAAGCCAACCCGGATGTCATCATCACAACATATGGTTATTATATGGAAGATGTTGAGGAGCAAGTGATGGCACGAGATAGCTGGCAAGGGGTGACGGCGGTGCAAAACGAAGCGGTTCACAATATCGATAATGATATTTTATCTCGGCCTGGCCCACGCTTGGCGGAGGGACTCGAGCAAATGGTGACTATTTTGTATCCAGATCTGATGGAGTAAGAAATGAAGCAATCTGGACTCGTTCATTCTTTTGGAAAAGTGGCTTTATGGTCAACGCTCTTGACGCTCGGGCTTCTCGTGGTCATGAGCGTGTCCATTACCCTTGGTGCTGCGGATATTGATGTTGTAACCGTTTGGAAAGTTGTTTTTTCCAAAATTCCATTGATCGAATCATGGATTACTGTCGATTGGAAAGAATCGACGGAAACGATTATTTGGGAGATTCGGTTGCCACGCGTCATCTTAGGTGCGTTAGTCGGCGCAGCCCTTGCGCTGGCTGGTGCAATCTACCAGGGGGTTTTACGAAATCCACTCGCTGATCCATTTATTTTGGGTGTGTCATCTGGAGCCTCGTTTGGTGCTTCTTTAGTCATTGTGTTTGGGTGGCAAATTGTATGGCTAGGAAAATTCACCCTACCATTCGTAGCGTTTATTGCGGGATTGATTTCATTGTTGGTCGTTTATTATTTAGCGACCGTCAATCAGAAAATGCGCATCGAAACACTTATTCTATCAGGAGTAGTGGTGCAGGCGTTCTTAGGTGCATGCTTATCGTTGATTATGGCGTTATCCAATGAACAACTGCAAACGATCGTGTTTTGGATGATGGGAAGTCTGTCTCTGACCGATTGGAGCTATAACCAAATCGTCTTTCCAGTCATTATTGTTGCTGTCATCATTGCTTATTTCTTTGCTCGGGATCTGAATATGTTTGGTCTTGGGGAAGAAGCGGCGCACCATAGTGGCGTATCCGTACAACGGTCGCGGATTATTATGCTGGTGCTGGCATCATTGATTACGGGCGCGGCGGTGTCCGTATCTGGTGCGATTGGCTTTGTCGGATTGGTCGTTCCACATATCATCCGTTTGATTTTCGGAGCCGATTACCGAATCATCATCCCACTCAGTGTGATTGGTGGTGCAATTTTCTTAGTTGGTGCAGATGCCTTCGCCCGTACGATCATGGCACCACGGGAGCTGCCACTCGGAATCATTACAGCCTTTTTAGGTGCACCATTTTTTGCCTACTTATTACGTAAAGCGAAGCGTGGCTATTTTTAAACACAAAGAAAGTGTGATTGCATGTTATCGATTCAACAGGTCACCAAAAGAATAGAAGATAAAGTGTTGCTCGAT
>CALGNY010000186.1 GCA_937958375.1 uncultured Bacillaceae bacterium | reverse complement strand
TGCGATTGCATGGTTTGTTCGTCATCGAGATATATGGTTGTGGTGGATATGCGCCCGTTGTCGGGATATATGTGCCCGAAATCGAAATTTATGTGCCCGTACTCGGAAAATATGTGCCCCCCAGAGAAACAAATGAGCCTGATGCACCGTATATGTGCCTTTCGGTGAAATATATGGTCCCGTCACCGCAAAAAATGCGCCCACCATGTGAATATATGGTTCCTTCATCAGGATAAATGCGCCCTTCGTGCAAATATATGGCCCCCGCACCGCGATAAATGCGCCCTCGCTGAAATATATGGTCCCACCGTCGCAACAAATGCGCCCTCCCAGTCATAAATGCGCCCTCCACAAAAATATATGCTCCCTTCTGATATTTTTCCAACGTGTTAAGCTCGTCTGCATATTCAAATAGGTTGTCTCATATAGTGTATTGCGGGTAACAATTCATCCGATGTGTGCACATTGTCACCGCAACACGAATAGATTGCTTACCTTTGTTCGGTGAGTAAGAAAATGAGGCGAAGGAGTTGTCCAAATGAAAAGCAGACGATTACTCTTCTTATCCCTGTTTCTGATGATGGCTATCATTCTGTCAGCCTGTGGAGAGGAAACGGTGGAGGATGTTGTTAATTCGTTGGAAAAGCAAGATGAAGAATTGTCGACCTTTACTTCGACGGTGGATATGAAGATGAAGACGGGGGAAGAGACGCAGCAGTATAACGTAGAGGTGTGGCATAAAAAAGAGAATTTTTACAAAGTGGTCATGAATAACAAAGACGATCAAGAGAGCAACCAGGTTATTCTGCGGAACGATGAAGGTGTGTTCGTGCTGACTCCTTCGATCAATAAAAGCTACAAGTTCCAAAATGAATGGCCGAAGCACCATAGTCAGCCGTATCTGTACTCCTCGTTGATTGACGATATTAAAAATGACGAGGAACGAGAATTCAAGAAAACAGAGAACTATTACGTCTTCACCGTCAAAACGAATTACAAAGGGAAGCAGAAGCTGCCTTATCAAGAGATTTATTTTCACAAAGACTCAAAGAAACCGGCGCTTGTGAAAGTGTTTAACGCAGAAAATGAGTCGATTGTCGAAGTGACGTTTAATGAGTTTGATTTCGATGTAGCGATTTCGGATGAGGAATTTGATACGGATCAGAACCTTGCAGAGGGTGCGGTGAGTGTGCCGACGATGGCGGAATTAGAAGAAATGGATATTGAAGTATATTATCCGGTTTCACTTCCGACAGGTACTGAATTTAGTGGGGAGGAAGTCATTGGATTTGACTACGGTGAACGCGTGATCTCCACATTCGAAGGTGAGAAGTCATTCACATTGATACAGGAAGTTTATGATTCCTATCCGACTGATTTAAGTGTTCCGGTTTACACGGACGGCGATTTGGTAGACTTAGGAAAGTCAGTCGGTTATCTGTCGAATGGCACACTTGAATGGGAGCAGGATGGAATGCGATTTGTTTTGGCAAGTGATAACCTGACCATAGATGAGATGGTGAATGTGGCGGAATCGGTTCAAAAAGAATTGATCAAATAAATCTATTTTCAAAAAATCAAGTGATCGTCCGTATCTAGCGTTCGATCACTCTTGTTTTTTTGCCGGTAAGACACTTTAATGTTCTGTCTTGATTGACAGGATGCTCCTCCCTGTAGATAATGACAGTAAAAAAGTTAGGTGTTTTGACTATGGAGCATGCGACGGGTTACCGGGATACATGGGCGGAAGTTAATCTTTCTTCTATTAAAAAGAATCTACAAAAAATCAGAGAGATCTATCCAGATAAATATATTTATGCCGCGGTCAAAGCGAATGCATACGGACATGGATACCTACCTGTTTCGGAAGCTGTACTTGAAGCAGGAGCTGATGCGCTTGCGGTGGCGACATTGGATGAAGCCTTGATGCTCCGGAAAAATTTCACCGAAACACCGATTTTGGTGATGGGCTGGACGAGGCCACAAGACGCTCCAGTGGCGGCCAAACAACAAATTCAAGTGACTGCCTTTCAGCAAGAATGGCTGAAGCAGGCGGGTTCCTATCTTAAGGATTCACAGGAAAAAGTAAAGATTCATATGAAGATTGATTCGGGAATGGGACGAATTGGTATAAAATCTAGAAAAGAAGCATATGCTGTAATTGAAGAAGTTACCAATTTTACGGATGAATTCGAACTGAGTGGAATCTTTACACACTTTGCGACTGCTGATTCAGCGGAATTATCTTACTACAACAAGCAACTGAAGCATTTCGAAGACCTTCTCGATGTTTTTTCATCCATTCGAACACCGAAGACCCAAATTCATATCGGAAATACGGCTGCTTCTATGCGCTTTCCGGAAGACATGTATGATGCGATTCGTTTCGGCATCGGGCTCTATGGCTTATACCCTTCGAAAGATGTCGAACGATTGAGTGATATGACGTTGTCAGAGTCTTTTTCACTGTATAGTTCGATCATTCATGTAAAAAAACTGGAACCTGGTGAGCACATTAGTTATGGGGCGACCTATGAAGCGGAACAAGAAGAATGGATCGGAACCGTGCCGATTGGTTATGGGGATGGTTGGATAAGGAAATTACAAGGTTTCCACGTGTTGGTAGACGGCAAACGTTCGGAAATTGTCGGACGAATCTGTATGGACCAGATGATGATTCGCTTAAGCAAACCTTATCCGATTGGAACAAAAGTCACATTGATTGGAGAAGATCAAGGTGAGCGAATTCGTGTCGATGATGTAGCTGATTACTTGGAGACCATCAATTATGAGATTCCGTGTATCATTAATGAAAGAGTTCCACGTCTCTATTTGACAGAATAATATTTGACAGCGTCATATTCGTAATCTGACAAAACGGAACATTTTACAAGAAAAGCGGAACATTTTTCGATATTTCCTTTACGGTGATGGGAAACGATGGTATGATGTAGGTAAGATTTTGTGTTGCGTAAATTGTTGGGGGTGTAAGGATGTCTAACACATCGAAAGAAATTGTTGTCAAACTACCTTTATCACTAGTCAATGAGTGCGATCAGTTGGTAGAAGAAAATCAGATTGATCGGAATACAATGATCCACCAAGCGATTTCATCCTATATTAAGGAAGAGAAAAATCGTAGAATCAAAGAGAGCATGCGCCGTGGTTATTTGGAAATGAAAAGTATCAACCTTGATATCGCATCAGAAGCTTTCCAAGCTGAAGAGGAGGCTGAAACGACTCTCGAGCGCTTAGTGAGTGGGGTGTAGTTAACTTGTACGTGAAACGAGGCGACGTCTTTTACGCAGATCTTACCCCAGTGGTAGGTTCAGAGCAAGGCGGTGTTCGCCCAGTGCTTATTATACAGAATAACATTGGCAATCGCTTTAGCCCGACAGTCATTGTGGCAGCGATCACTGCACAGATCCAAAAAGCAAAACTTCCAACACATGTAGAAATCGACGCGAAAAAATACAATTTTGAACGTGATTCCGTTATATTACTAGAACAAATCCGAACCATTGACAAACAACGGCTGACAGACAAGCTGACAACTTTGGATGAATTTTTGATGAATCAAGTAGAAGAGGCCTTGCAAATTAGTCTCGGTTTAGTGGATTTATAAATCATTCCTATAAATCTTATGTTAATACTGTTATTATAGTATTAACATAAGATTTTTTGTGTTTTATAATTTTCTTCCAGGCGGTCAACGCGGTCAACCTTTGGTGGATCTATGCAATTAAACGTAATTTATTCCATCTGATGGTTGGTCATTAGCTAACTCTAGAATTTTTGGTTGAATAATGGTAAGTTATTTAAAGAATATTATAAAAATTGCTTGGGGGTTAAGTATTTGGAACAGAAATTAAGAAAAATCATCCTAGATCACAGTGATGAAATTATCAAAGAGTGGTTGAGTAAACTGGATGATAATAAAATCAGTGATTACGGCTCGACTATTTCTCAAGAAGTGATTGAACAAACGAACCGAGAATTCGTCAACGTCATTTTCTCGAATATCGAAAGTGAAGGCGAAACAGACGAAGTCCAAGAATTTTCTGAAAAGATAGTCAACCTCGGTTGGCCGCTTGGGTATTTGACTGAAGGGATGCAAGCATTCCGTTCGGTAACGGTTCGTGTGATTATGGCGAATTTCGGTGAGCCAGACAAGGATGAATTCTTATCCATTATGGATGGTGTCAATGATTGGGTTGATCCAATCAAGAACCGTCTGATTAACGAGTATTCCAGTAACTGGACAAACATTGTTTCCTTGCAAAAAGTAGCCCTACAAGAATTATCTGCTCCATTGATTCCGGTAATGGAAGGAATCACAATTATGCCATTGGTCGGTACGATCGATACGGATCGGGCAAAATTGATTATGGAAAACTTATTGAATGGGGTTATCAAAAACCACGCAGAAGTAGTATTGATTGATATTACAGGCGTTCCGGTTGTGGATACAATGGTCGCACATCACATCATCCAAGCAGCGGAGGCTGTACGTTTAATCGGGTCGAAATGTATTTTGGTCGGTATTCGCCCTGAAATTGCACAGACGATCGTGAACCTTGGCATTGACCTTCGAAACTTCCCGACAAAAAGTTCACTTCAGAAAGGCTTCCGTAGTGCTTTGGAAATGACAGGACATAAGGTTGTCAACGAAGCTGTAGGGAATGACAAGGAGATCGAGAACCTGTTGAACTCGATTGATAAGGAGTGAGAGAAGTGAGAATCCCAATTTTAAAGTTGCATGAATATCTCTTAATCTCCGTCCAAGTGGATTTAGATGATCAAACAGCCATGCAATTCCAAGAAGATTTGTTGAATAAAATCCATGAATCTGGTGCGACAGGTGTCGTAGTCGACTTGACCTCTGTTGAAATCATCGATTCATTTATCGCAAAGGTGTTAGGTGATGTCGTATCTATGGCTGACCTGATGGGCGCAAAAGTCGTATTTACCGGTATCCAGCCAGCAGTTTCCATGACATTAATCGACTTAGGCATTCACTTACAAGACGTACCAACAGCATTAGATTTAGAACAAGGGTTGATTAAGCTTAGACGGGAATTGGAGGAAAAGTGATGAAGCGGAAACTATCCAGCGTACCGATCACAAAAGAGCTAGATATTGTCGGTGCGCGCCAAACGGGTAGAAATATAGCGAATGATCTTGGGTTCGGGTCAGTTGACCAGGCCAGAATCGCTACAGCTATATCCGAACTCGCCCGAAATATATATTTATACGCCGACGAAGGAGAAATCATTTTCCAACAAGTCGAAGGCGTTGCCCCTGTCGGTTTGAAAGTCATCGCGAAAGATAGCGGCCCGGGAATTAAGGATATCAGTAAAGCGCTGATCGATGGATATTCAACCTCGGGAGGTTTAGGGGCAGGTTTGCCGGGTGTCAAGCGGTTGATGGATGATTTTGATATCATCTCAACTGACGATGGAACGACGATCCATGTCATCAAATGGTTACGGTGATAGGGGGTGGAGACATGGATACCAAACAGGAACTATCGCTATATACAGAACTATTGAAAGAATATGTAGATACCAATGATGAAAAAATATTGTATCAAGCCGAGCAATTCAGTAGACAGCTGATGCAAGATGGTATATCCCCTGAGGAAATCGTAGAAGTCCATTTTACGGCACTTCATGAGATTATTCCGGACATGGACCAACGGGTGAGAGATTCTTTTTATTTTTTGATTGAGACGATGATTTATTATGGAATGGCCTATCAACGCTATTTCGAAATGAAAGAAGAAGAGATTTCGCTTCGGACAGAAATCGATGTGGCAGCGAATATGCAAAATACGCTATTGAAAACGGAAATCCCGAATTCCGAAGCATTAGATATTGGTGCCATTTCACTTCCTGCCAGACAAATGAGTGGGGACTATTATCACTTCGTACAAGATGATGAAAAAAACATCGGTGTTGCAATTGCGGATGTGAGTGGGAAAGGGATTCCTGCGGCGTTTGTGATGTCGATGATCAAATATGCAATGGAAAGTTTTCCAGATAATCGAATGTACCCGAGATTGATCTTGAAGCTTCTCAATCGGGTTGTTGAAAGAAACGTAGAAACCGGTATGTTCGTCTCTATGTTTTACGGATTATATGATACGGATGAACATAAGTTTTATTTCGCTTCTGCTGGCCATGAACCAGGCTTTATCTACCGCCATGAGACCAAAACATTTGAAGAAATCCGGGGTAAAGGTTTATTACTGGGAATCGAAAAAGAGTCCAATTACGAACAGTTTGAACTGGATGTTGATCCAGGTGACGTGATTATCTTACTGACAGATGGCGTAACGGAGTGTAAATCAGGAGATCGATTTATCGAACAACAGGAAGTTCTCGAAGTCATTCAGAAATACATTGACTTGAGTTCTGATAAGTTGGTTGAAAATGCATATAAACATTTTGAACGTTTACAGGATTTTCAACTACGGGATGATTTTACATTAGTCGCTATACGAAGAAAAGATGAAAAAGAGGTTTAATAGGACTTTTGTTTGGGTAAATAGAGGTAGATAACAGATTGGAGGCTGATTCTTGATGAATCTACATATCGATGATCATAAAAATGGTGATTTGTCGATTTTGAAACTTTCAGGAGAGATTGATGCTTACACAGCACCAAAACTGAAAGATCATTTACTTGATCTGATTAAAGAAAACCAAGAGGTTCATGTAGACATGCAGCAGGTCAATTATATGGATTCAACCGGTTTAGGTGTTTTTATCAGCGCTTTAAAAACAGCGAAAGAAATCGATCGTTCATTTAAATTGATCAACTTGCAGGAAAATGTCTATCGCCTCTTTAACATTACTGGATTGAACGAAGTCATCGATATTGAAAATACAGTTAGAGGTGGTATGTAATGAATGAACCATTCGATTTCATAGAAATGAAAGTCCCAGCGAAATCTGACTATGTCGGCGTCGTTCGTTTGACGGTATCCGGTTTAGCCAATCGAATGGGTTTTAGTTATGAGGAAATTGAGGATTTGAAAGTCGCAATATCTGAAGCGATCACGAACACCGTAAAGCATGCCTATAGCGATGAGGCGGCTGGCGAAGTGACGGTCGGATTCGGATTATATAATGATCGCATTGAGGTCATGATTGCAGATTATGGTGGTAGCTTTGACCTTAAATCAATCAAGGAAGAGATTGGTCCGTATACAGATGATACCCCAATCAATAGTATGAAAGAGGGAGGTTTCGGCCTTTTCCTCATCGATGCCCTAATGGACAAGGTAGAGATTAAAAACAACAATGGCGTAATCGTACTAATGACGAAGTATTTGTACGAAAACGAGGTGGGGCGAAATGACGACCAAATCTCAACAACACAATAACGAAGATGATGTTTACAAGCTGATCAACTACCTCCACGAACACCCAGAAGACGAAGCAGCTCAAGAAAAAATCGTCTTAAAGTATGAAAATCTCGTCCATTCAATCGCAAAGAAGTATTCGAAAAATAGTGGCATCCATGAAGATCTCGTTCAAGTCGGTATGGTCGGATTGTTGGCGGCCATCCGGCGGTATGATGAATCCTTTGGGAAATCGTTTGAGTCATTTGCCATCCCAACGATTATCGGGGAAATCAAACGGTTCATCCGGGACAAGACTTGGAGTGTACATGTTCCCAGAAGGATCAAGGAATTAGGTCCAAAAATCAAAAGAGCCGTAGAAGAATTGACATCCGAAAATCAACATTCTCCTTCCGTTGCAGAAATCGCAGACTATCTGGAAGTGACCGAAGAAGAAGTATTGGAAACGATGGAGATGGGCAAAAGTTATAATGCGCTCTCCGCCGACCGTAAAATCGAAGCAGACTCTGATGGGAGTACGGTAACGATCCTTGATTTAGTCGGAGAACAAGAAGATGGATACGAAAAAATTGATTACAAGCTTTTAATCGAAAAAATAATGCCTCTGTTATCAGAGAGAGAGCAAGATATCTTGAAATACACTTATTTCGAGAATTTAAGCCAAAAGGCAACCGGTGAACGACTCGGTCTTTCGCAGATGCATGTTTCACGATTGCAGCGTCGCGCGTTAAGGAAGTTGCGCGAATCCATTTCGGAAGAAGACTTGGAGGTATTGTTTTGATTCAGCAGACTGGAAGAGTTGAAATTGCAACTTATGAAAAACCCAAAAAAGGAAATTATCATTCCGGAGATAGTTATTTTTACATTGAGACCGACGATTACTTTTTAGTAGCTCTATCAGATGGTCTCGGGAGTGGTGAAGTTGCAAAACAATCTTCACAAGCTGTAATCGATACAATCCGGCGAAATAGACATCTACCTCTAGATGAATTAATGGAAATAAGTAATCAGGCATTATTCGGAAATGATTTACGAGGATGTGTGTTGGGAATCTTACGCATGGATTTCCAGGCCGAAAAATTCTCATACGTTTCTGTCGGAAATATCGGCATCATCATGATTTCTTCTGCTGGGATCAAAAGCCGGAACATTCCGATCCATGGTTATTTGTCTGGTGTACCGACGAAAGCTAAGGTTCACCACGGTGAATTGCAGAATGACGCATTGTTTTTCATGTTTTCGGATGGTGTCGACGAACGGCAGTTGACGAAAAAATTCTACAGTTTTCCATCGATGGCAACAACGGTTGATTGGTTTACCCAACAACAAAAAGATCATATGGAAGACGACACAACCTTAATCGCAATGAAGTATTTAGGTTAGGGAAAGAAGGGTAGGCGCATACCCTTCTTTTATTTTGCCTGCTTATTTGCTCGAACTTTGGGGTCGGTGCAAGTATGGTGAAATAAATTGATTTTATTTGCTCGAACTTCGGGGTCAGTGCGAGTACTGTGAAATAAATTGAATTTATTTGCTCGAACTTTGGGAGGCGGTGCAAGTATGGTGAAATAAATTGAATTTATTTGCTCGAACTTTGGGGTTAGTGCGAGTACGGTGAAATAAATCGGTTTTATTTGCTCGAACTTTGGGATCAGCGCGAGTACGGTGAAATAAATTGAATTTATTTGCTCGAACTTTGGGATTAGTGCAAGTATGGTGAAATAAATCGGTTTTATTTGCCCGAACTTCAGGATACATGCAAGTATGATAAAATAAATTGACTTTG
>CALGNY010000185.1 GCA_937958375.1 uncultured Bacillaceae bacterium | reverse complement strand
GGTTCAAATGTCGATGACAGAACGCCCAACCTCTAATTGAGATTAGCAAACAAACATTAGATGACCATGAAAAAACCGTACTTTCTACTTTAAGTACGGTTTTTTGAATCCTCGATCATTCAGGGATTTAAGATCTCTGAAAAAGTGATCCCTTCACATTGTACAGAGTTCCAACCAAACTCAAAAGTGAAGTTTGTTTTGACTTTTACTATTGCACAGTAGCCCAAATTCCTTCTATGACTAGGTTTTCTGGTCTTTTTTAACCCTCCTAATCATACAATAGATGAGAGATTGGAGGAGGGAAACTATGCTTGCCAGGAAGTATTTCATGGGTGGAACCACTGCAAAAGGCTACGTCAATTTCTATGAAAATCTGATTGAGCAGTTGGACGGGGTCTTGTTTATTGAAGGTGGCCACACATCGATCATCAGCAATCAATTAAAAGAAGTAGCCAATCAATTCAAAGACCACTATACAATTGATTTCATTTATAACCATATTCAAAAATCGGAGCTGGAGGGCATTGTACTGATCGAAAAAGGAATCGGAATTTTCGATCGGACAAAAATGAATTATAAACGGATGAAGCTACCGGTTTTAAAAGAGAATCTCCTCAACTTTGGGGAAGGTTACAATAAAAGTGGACTTCAAAACGAACGAGAGCAGCTGATGATGTTACACAAACAGATGGAACAGCTACACACCCGCTCAATTGAACAATTTCAACGGGCACTTGCGATACACAATGAGATCGAACAGATCTATTATGACTATATGGACTTTGAGAAGGCAGACATAGAAACGGAGCGGCTGATTCATGATATTTTTCGAATGAATCATTTAAATAAACCATCTCAAGTCAGCCACCGCTATTTAGGTGCAGCGACACCGGAAGGACCAGTCGATTTTATTCCGCTGATCACCGACGAAATGACAAAGCGAATTTTTCTGAAAGGGAATTCAGGTTCCGGAAAATCGACGATGCTCAAAAAAATTGCAAGAGCAGCACAAGACTTCGGGTTCGATATAGAAATTTATCATTGCGGTTTTGATCCAACGAGCTTGGATATGGTTCTGTTACCTGAACTGGAGATTGCGTTGTTTGACGCAACCGCTCCTCATGCGCATGACCCGAACCGATTTGGCGATGAAGAGTTGAATTTATCCGAGAAATGCATGAAGCAACCACTCAGCAAACCGGATTCTGAGAAAATAGATCGGTTAAAATTTGATTACCGTGGTAACGTAAAAACAGCTACCGCTCACCTAAAAGCACTAAAGAAATTACAAGGGGATTTTGAAGAGATCTATCAAGAGAATGTCGTTCCGGAATTTTTGGATGTGATGAAAGAAGAAATGATTCAATGGATTGAAGAAAAATGAAAACGTCCATATACGAACCAACTGACAATTCAACGCAGAATTTGTCGGTTGGTTTTTCAATGCAAAATCATTTCAATTCCTTTTCAAATATTTCGGACTATGAAATAATGGAAACAGATATTATGTTGAAGGAGTGTCTAAAAATATGCCATCAGAGGAAACGTTAAAAAAATATGCAAAGCTCGCAGTTAAAGTAGGGGTCAATGTCCAAAAAGAACAACCAATTTTTGTGAATGCCCCGGTTGAAGCAAGGGAATTTGTGCATTACGTCGTCGATGAAGCCTATCAAGCAGGTGCTGAAAATGTACAAGTCAACTGGTCCGATGAAGTAATCACACGGAAAAAATACGAAAATGAACCGATGCACGTGCTCGAAACGGTGCCAGACTGGCTCGTCGATAAGCAAACTGGCCATGTAAAAGATGGAGGATGCATCCTGTCGGTCTATGCCCCGAATCCGGACCTGTTGGATGGGATTGATCCTGAACGAATCGCCAAAGCGAATAAGGCAGTCGGTGAAGCCCTGAGTGAATATCGTGAATACATGATGAGTGATAAAATTCAGTGGTCATTGGTCTCCGTGCCGACCGAGAAATGGGCGGCAAAAATCTACCCAGATAAAACTACAGAAGAAGCAATCAACAGTTTATGGGATGAGATTTTCAAGATTGTTCGTGTTGACCAAGACGACCCGGTAAAAGCATGGGAAGACCATAACCAAACCTTGCATGATATCCGTGACTATTTGAATGAAAAAAGATACACGGCGTTGGAGTACTCTTCGGAAACGACAGACCTCCGAATTGATTTGCCGAAGGATCACATTTGGGCAGGCGGTACAGCTGAAACGGAAAACAACATTATCTTTAATCCGAACATGCCGACCGAAGAAGTGTTTACCGCACCTCACCGTGATGGAGTGAACGGAACGGTCCGCAATACAAAGCCACTCAACTATAATGGAAATTTAATTGATGATTTCAAATTGACATTCAAAGATGGGAAAGTCGTTGACTATGAAGCCGGAAAAGGAGAAGAAACCCTCAAGCACTTACTGGAAACCGATGAAGGAGCTGTCCGTTTGGGTGAAGTCGCCTTGGTGCCACATTCGTCACCCATTTCACAATCCGGTTTGATTTTCTTCAATACCCTCTATGACGAAAATGCCTCATGCCACTTAGCATTGGGCCAAGCCTACCCGACAAATCTGAAAGGCGGGGAGAAGATGAGCCCAGACGAACAAATCAACGCTGGGATCAACAAAAGTCTCATCCATGAAGATTTCATGATGGGTTCTTCTGATTTGACGGTCTATGGCGTAACGGAAAATGGTGAAAAAGAAGAGATTTTGAAAAACGGCGAATGGGCAATCCAATAGGAAATCATCTTTCTTCACTGAAATTCTATGACATTTTTTGATATTTTTTATAGATAATCTAGCTATATAGTACTATAATGAATCTATAAGTTGGAATTGAAGGTGGAGATTGGATTGTCACTTATCGGTCAAACGATCAAATGGCACCGGATGCGTCAGGGCATGACGCAGGAGCAATTGTCTGAGGACATTTGCTCCAGTGCTTATTTAAGCAAACTCGAAAACAACCAAATATCGTTTAACAAAGAAATTGTAAGCCAGTTATGTGAAAGGCTAGATTTGCCGATCGAGAGTTTTACGAAGGAGCCCAATGAAGAATTACAAGAAACCTTGCAAGAATGGATGGAAGCTTTACATCGTTTTGACCAGACAGAAGCAACCGCTTGCTATGAAAAAGTACAGAAACTGTCCACAGAGCATATTCCGGTCGAGCAATCGTATTTATATGAATTGTCCTTATTCGGCCATTATTTATTGACGCAACAAACCGATCGAGCCAATGAGAAGTATTCGGATATCAAAAGTTTCGCTTGGATTTTAGAGAAGCATTATGCATATAGCTATCATAAATTTATCGGTTCTTATTACTTGCAGAAACTCTATTGTTCCAATGCGATCAACCATTTTAAAAAAGCCGAAGAAACGTTGAAGGATACATCCGACCCAGAACTTTACTTACTGATGGCAACAGCTTACACACGGATGGAAAAAATCTTGCGGTCCAATAAATATGCACAAAAAGCCTACCAGATGTTCCAAACTGAACTGGATTATACAAGAATCATCATCTGTCAGCTTATTTTGGGGCTGAATTATTGCTTGATTGAAGACTTTGAATCAGCAGAGGATTATTTCAAGAAGCTTCGGAGTCTGGAAGAGAATCAAGTCGGTAGCTCAATCAAGGCAACGATTTATTCTTTCGATGGTATTTTGCAACTGAAGAAAAAGGACTATGAACAGGCAAAGGCATGTTTCGAAAAAGCATTGGAGTATGAAACGGATTTCCAAGTCCTATTGATCTCCCATCACTTTTTATCAATTGCTTATTTACGGAGTGGGCAAACGGATTCAGCAATGGAAGAAGCGAGAACGGGGATTAAGGTGGCTGAGAAATATCAAGTCGATCGCTATCAAATGAAATTGAAAACGATCCTTTATTATTTGGAAGGCCGGAAAGAAGAGCTCGTTCAATTGCTTATGAAAAAAATCATTCCGTTCTTCCAAAGACTGGGTGAAGACTATGAACTATTCAGCTATCATTTAATGACTGGGAGTCTCTTGTTTGAAATGAAACGATATAAAGATGCATCCAATCATCTGTTGGCGGCCTATGAAGTCAACGGAACCGAGAGCGTATTGATCCCAAAGTCCAAATCGGCAAAACTTTCTCCTAGTCTGCCGTTTGATTCGCCATAAACGGTTAGGCCTGAAAATCTAGTGAATGAAAAAACTTCCGAACCAATTACTTGGTCCGGAAGTTTTTTGTGTTCACGTTCTATTCGTGTGAGAATTCGCCTAAAACCCATCCTTCTTCCTTGCCATCTTTACCGACCCAAACAACAATGGCATAGTTGCTCGGTGGTAATTGATCCAGTGCCCAATTGGCATCAACCTGGTAATTGTTCTCACCAGCAGGTAAGTTCTCCTGAATGTCGAGTAAGGCGACTGGGGCTAAGTCTGCTGTATAAATCATGGTGTCGATGTAATCGACAGATACATTCAGGTTCACAAGAATATCAAAGATCCCATCTTCTAATACGAAGCTGCCAGAATCAAATAACTGGTTTAATTCTGGAAAGTGTTCATACGGATCTTTCGCGAATAGAATGGTCGGTACTTCGATGACTTCATCCTCACTCGTTAACGTAATGAGACCTTCGTAGTAGCCTGGTTCAAGCTTCCCGGCATCGACTTGAACGTTCATGTTCACTTGTTGTGTTTTGCCAGGATTCACCTTTAAATTGTTGCTTCGGTTGACTTTGATTGCGTCACTGCCATCAAAAAGCTCAACATCCATATCGAATTGTTTGCGCTCATTGGATAGGTTGTTGATTTCAAAGTGCTGACGCTCGACTTGTTTTCCTTTTGTTTTTTCAAATGTACCAAATGAGTACGAACCAGGTGCGACGAGCGTTTCAGTTGTGATGGCATCAAACACCCGTAGGCTACCGGCTCCTTGCGTGTTATGCGGGTAACGATTTCCTTCACTATCATATAGCGTTTCCGCTGAATTCATCAGTGCGGCTTTCACTTGCTGTTGATCCCAATCTGGCTGAGCTTCCACGATCAAAGCAGCCGCACCAGCGACGTGTGGGGAAGCCATGCTAGTTCCTTGGAATGCAGCATAACCATGTGGATCTTCCGAATTATGTGTAGGAACCGTGCTAAGTATGTTGACGCCAGGTGCTGAAAGATCTGGTTTGATCATCCACGTTTCGGTGACAGGGCCTCTAGAAGAAAAGTCTGCAATTGATTCAGGAGCAATTCCGGCTTCTGAAATATCAAAGGTCACCGTCGTATTGCCGTTTTGTAACTCATCGACCAGTAGAGCCCCATCTTCCTGGGAAACTTTAAGGGTTGGGATGGCCATACCAGGAACGTCTGGTTGCTCACCTGCAACGTTGTTGAAAATGATTGCTCCAACAGCTCCTGCTGCCTCCGCATTTTCAGCCTTCTCAACAAATGGCAGATCTCCACGCTGCATCAAGGCAATTTTTCCTTCTAGATCAGCGGCTTCGACTTCTTCCACTGTACCTAATCCTGCAAACTCAAACTCGAATTCACCTTCGTTCAAGGCTAGTAGAGCTTCATCACCCGGGTGACCCATCACACCGACAGATGAATAGTCGAATCCGCTAGGCGTTGAGATCGATGTATCAAAAACCGTATAAGGTAATTGAGTTGCACCAACCGAAATGGCATCACGACTCGTTCCCGGAGAACCAACTGTCCAATCGTTCGGGCCAGCGTTTCCGTTCGATGTGACCGTAATGACACCCTCTGCCATGGCTACATCTAGCGCAAGAGAAGTGGCAAAGTCGGGGTCGTTCGACGTGTTGCCGAGTGACAAGTTCATCACGTCCGCGCCATCTTCAACGGCACGTTCAATGGCAGCGATGACGTTTTCAGTCGTTCCACTTCCGCCTGGACCAAGAACGCGATAAGCGAGTAGTGAAGCATCCGGTGCAACCCCTTTGATTTCACCGTTCGCAGCGACTGTACCTGCGACGTGTGTTCCATGATTGGTTGATTCACCACGTGGGTCATTTGCAGGCGTTTCTTGAGGATCGTCATCATTGTCGACAAAATCCCAGCCTTTGTAGCTGCCAAAAGCATGCGTCAAGTCAGGGTGGGTGTGATCGACACCCGTATCAATGATCGCTACCGTCACTCCATCACCAGTTACCCCTAAGTCTTCCCAGACCTGGTTGGCACCAACGAAAGGCGCGCTATCCATCATTTCTGAAGAGACTTCATCAGCAGAAACTTCAAGTGACTCCAATGTTTCCGCTTCGTGCTCAACGTTCGGATAAATCGCTTTGACACCATCAACTGAAGCAATGCTTCTGATTTCATTTTGGTTTACCTCGACGGCAAAGCCACTGAACACATAGTCATACTCGCGGGAGAATTCACTGCTTGGTGCCGCGTCTGTTACCTTGTCCATAATTTGTTGACGGACGGTTTCTAATTGACTCCGGCTTTGCTGAGCTCCTTGATGTTTTGAATCCAAAACAGATCGTTCTTCCAATTCAACGATGACTGTTGCAGGTTCCTCCGACTGATGATCGAATTCACCTTGGATGGTACCGATTGTCATCTGATTGCTAGTCGGAGCGGGCGAGTTCCCATTACCATTGCCTTTTCCATTGTTGCCATTTCCGTTAGAGAACCCCATCGTTCCGAAAGCAAGTAATGCAATCAGCAGAATAATTATTGGTTTACTGAATGCTTTTTTCACTTCATCCCTCCTAAAATTTTGGATACGTTATGTATTCTTGATAGAACCATTAATTTCCTTGAAACAATTGTCCTATTATTCAGAAAGAAGAAGATAGTCCATTTGACGGTTGTGAAATTTGAAAACTAGTCGATTAGCTTACGGATTCTTGCTTGTTCGACGAATTGCGATGGAATGTGATTTGTTGGAGGGTGAG